>JBNKGY010000203.1:0-7720 GCA_050290065.1 Marinilabiliaceae bacterium | reverse complement strand
ATTCCAATCATTTTATTTATATATTCTTCAAAGGCAAACTTTGCTTCCTGATACTTCTCTTTATGATCATGAAACCATTCTTTATTATTGTTTACAGCCAATTCCTTTAAAAAATCAAATATTGCTTGAGGTATCATCTTTGGATAATTTTAATGTTTAATACAATTTAAAAGGTTTATATTTTCTTTACAAGTCAAATGCTAAATCTTTGACTATTTCTATAACTAAATCACATACATTTTTCATTTTCTCATAATCAAGTTTTTCATAAGTATCTGTTATGCGATGATAATTAGGACTCAGTCCGTTAAAGAAAAACAAAACCGGAACATCCTTGTCTATAAAACTCTTTTGATCAGAATATCTTAAAAACTTGCTTCCTACTGCCGGATTATTGTCAAAGAAATCAAGGTTTACAAAACCATGCAATTGATTGATTTCCTTTGCCTTTAACATTAAGCTTTCACTGGTATTAAACGGACCAAAGGCATATATAAAATCATCAATATCTTTATGCACCGGATCTGCACTACCGATCATGTCCATATTAATATTTGCAAGGGTTTTGTTTATGGGATAAGCAGAATGATTCACGAAAAAATGAGATCCAACCAAACCAATTTCTTCAGCGCTAAAAAAGGCAAACATGATATTACACCTTGGTTTCTTATGAGAATTTGAAAAATCTTGAAGTACCCTGGCAATTTCCATCAGGGCTGCTGTTCCGGATGCATTATCATTGGCCCCATAAAATATTTTATCCTTTTTTACTCCGATATGATCGTAATGAGCAGAAATCACAATGGTACTATCCCCAATTTCACCTGGAATAAACCCTAATACATTTGTAGCATTATAGATTTTCTTTTTTTGGTGAATTTTCATAATCACTTTGAGCCTTTCTTCTGTTTGATTATGATTACTCACCAAATTACTCATCTTACTATACACTCTGGGATGAAGATAGATAATTGAATAGTTTTCAGAAGGAACAACGAACAATTTCTTATCTGAATTCTTCGAAATGAAACCATTAATATTTATACGTTTCATTTTGCTAAAAGTAATCGAATCATCAATCATAGTAAACACATACTTTACTTTATTCTTTTCAAGAATTGATAAATTCAGATTTTCGATATCCTGAATTAGCATGGAATTTATATGTTCAGATTCTATTTTACTCTCCAGGTGTTCAGGAGAAAGCAAGTTTAAAGTATCATAAACAAGACTATTACTTTTAAGATACAAATAATCCTTCTCTTCATAAATCGTATCTTGCGCAACTATTATATAATCCTTTTCAACTTCGAAAGGCTGCCTGTTAAGCACTACAAAATTTTGGTTATATGAATTCCCGTTTCCTGGACCAATATTTAGATCATTTAAATGACTCAGAATATAATATTGAGCTTTATACAAACCTACAGTATTTAATCCTCGTCCTTCCATTTCAGCACTGGAAAGGGTTTTAACATGCGTTTTTAAATTCCTTACCATTACTTGAGAACGGATACTTAAAGAATAAATCAGGAATAATGAAAGAATATATGTACTTAATATATTGCGCATTAGCTATCTATTAATTTAAATATTTATCGTAATTTCTAAAGTTACTTTATAAAAAAGTATTTATACCAATATCTCAATGATATTAGCGCTATAATTTTGTTCTGTTAAAATTATACTGCGTTACAAAATATCGTCTTAACAATGACTATGACTTAATTTATTTCATGATTATTACTTCACTCGGCATAGCTCAAGCAAGCTTGGCTCTGCTCTCTTTTTTGGCAATAGTTTGCGTCTGGTATAAACTTAATATCTCTACAATTATTGAACGCCAACCTCATCGTGAAATTGGTATTACCTATATGTATAATAAGGTTTTATTACTTTTGTTCTGTACATTACTGTTATGGAATTAATTTCAAACAGTTATTTAAAAAATAAAATCAATAATAAATCGGCATGAAAAAAGCTGTTGTAATAGTAGCTGGAGGGTCAGGATCCAGAATGAAAAGCGATTTACCGAAACAATTTATCGAGCTTTTAGGCAAACCTATTTTAATGCACACCATACGTAATTTTGTCAATTACGATCGACAAATGAAATTGATTTTAGTATTACCTCAGTCTCAAATCTCGTTTTGGAAAGACTTATGCATCAAACACAAGTTTAAAGAAAATTATGAATTAGCAGAAGGTGGCAACACCAGGTTTGAAAGCGTAAAAAATGGATTGATGAAAATTAAAAACGAATGCCTCGTTGGAATTCATGATGGAGTTAGACCTCTGGTTTCACATAAAACATTAGATAATTGTTTTTTAGTAGCAAGTCAAAAAGGAAATGCAGTACCTGTTACGGATTGCATTGAATCTATCAGAGAAATTATAACAGAATCAAGCCAATCCGTTGACAGAAATAAATATAAAATGGTTCAAACACCTCAGGTATTTAAATATTCAGCTATTCACAAAGCTTATGAGCAGCCATATTTACACACCTTCACCGATGATGCAAGCGTATACGAATCTGCAGGATATAAAATTGCACTTACAAACGGAAACCGGGAAAATATTAAAATTACAACTCCTATGGATTTAATTATTGCAGAAGCAATTATGAATAGCGACGTTTTAGCAGAATAGTTTGTTGAATCATCTTTATTACACCCCAAAATAAAACCAAGGCGAATATTATAATAGCTCCCGAAGGCAAATTATAATAATAAGATCCAATCAATCCTGAACTAATTCCTAAAAATCCGAATAGTACAGACAATAGCATCATGTGCTTAAAATCATTGGTAAAAATCGATGAAATAGCCTGCGGTATGGTAAATAGTGACAATACTAGAATGATACCCGCAATACGAATACTTAATACAATGGTTAAAGCAACTATTATAGATATAATATAACGTACAATGGTTACACGAATACCCATAGTTTGCAAGTAACCTGCATCAAAGGCCACATATAATACCAGCCTATAAAAAACGATAATTCCGATAACAACAATAACTGATAAAATACTCATGGCTAATATATCACCAGAAGTAACCATCAATATATTACCAAACAAAAAGCTCATTAAATTAGGAGTATAACCTGGGGTCATAAAAACGAATATAATACCAATGGCCATGCCTAACGACCATAAAATAGCTATAGCACTATCTTCACGAACATTTGCCTTATGAGTTGTCCATTCAATACCCAAAGCAGACAGAACAGCAAAAACAGCAGCACCTAAAAAAGGATTTAGTCCTAAGAAGTAAGCCAAACCAATACCACCAAAAGAAGCATGTGTGATACCTCCGCTAATAAATACAATTTTACGAGAAACAATATATGTTCCAACAATACCCGCAATAATACTTGTAAGTATTCCTGCAAGTAACGCATTGGTAAAAAATTCAAAATGAAAAAGGGAAAGTATATCTTGCATTATAAATATTCGTTTAGTGGTTATGCAATACCCTATGGGGTATTTGACCATGCGTAACTAACTCAATAGGACAATTATATGTTTTAAGTATCTCGTCAGAAATTTTATTTGTTTTGTGATAATGCAAGTGCTCATTTACACAGGCAATTGTTTTTACCATTGACGAAATGGTTCCAATATCATGTGAAACCAACAAGATGGACATTGATTTATTGAGCTCTTTAAGTAATTCATATAACTCACCTTCAAAATATTTGTCTACGTATGTATTGGGCTCGTCCAGAATAAGAACTTTAGGATTATTAATGATGGCTCTACAAAGAAATACTCTTTGTCGTTGCCCCCCGGACAACTCTCCTAATGATCTATTACTATATTTACCCAATTCAGCTTTCTCTATCAATTCAATTGCTTTTTCAATATCTTTTCGGGTATATTGTTTCAAATATCGTTTATGTGTCATCATACCAGACAATACCACATCCACAACTTTTATTGGAAATGAATTATCTATTTGATTTACCTGTGGCAAATATCCTATATTATTCAATCTTTGGTCTTTCCAATTGAATTTTAGCTCCCCTGAAACAGGCTTAATCAGTCCCATAATGACTTTAAGTAGGGTAGTTTTTCCTCCTCCATTAGGACCTATTATTCCAATGAAATCATTGGGATAAACTTCAAGGTTCACATCCTTTAAAATATTTTTACCGGATTCATAACCGGCATAAACGTTTTGCATTTGTAAATAAGGCGTAGCTTCCATTAACTTAAAGCTTTAATTAAATGATCAAGAAATTCTTTCATTTCCAGTTCCCAATTCTGAGACAAAGGATGAACTTCAACAACGGGAACACCAATCTCTTTGGCTATTACCTCCGCATTTCGTTTATCAAACTCTTCCTGAACAAATATGGCTTGAATATTCTGGTTTTGTGCCTCTGATATAATTGTTTCTATCCACTTCGTTCCAGGCTCTTTTCCCTGATACTCAATTGAAATTTGCTTCAGATTATAATCTCTTGCCAGATAAGTATAAGCCGGATGAAAAATCAAAAAATTCTTATTCGATAAATCGTTTATTTTCTTCGTATACAAAGAATCAAGTTTTGTAACCCTATGTATTAAATCCCGCCCGTTTTTCTCTATTTGTTCTTTCTTTTCAGGAAAATGCGTTACCAAAGCGTTTTCAGTATTCTTAATAACAGTAAGCATTGTTTTGGGAGATGTCCATATATGTGGCTCAACACCACCTTTATGAACATGGTCACCATGATGAGAGTCTGCTCCATGAATATAATTAATGCCTAAAGATGAATCTACAATTTTAAGCTGTTGGTTTAAATCAATAAACCTATCTAACCACGCTTGTTCAAAACCAATATATCCTATTTTAATATACATTGATGACCGACTAATTAATTTAAGCTGCTCCGGAGTCGGAGAATAGGTGGCAGGATTATTCCCATTTGTAACCAACACATTTATAACGGTTGAATCCTGAAGCATTTGTTCAACAATATACTTTTGGGGTAGGATACTAACTGAAATGATATTTTGTTGTACAGAGTGTTGCTTATTGCAGGCCATCATCACAAAACCAATAATGACTAACAAACCAACAAACTTAACTTTTACTGTATTCATTTATTACTATTTTACTTTTTCAATTTTGTTATTCATTACAATACTTAAAATGCAATAGCTTATTTTCTGTTATTACAAGACTTACAAATACCATCAATTATCAGCTTTTGACTGGTTTGTTCAAAACCCGATGGCAAAGTTAAATTATTGATAGTAACACCTGGTAAGCAAAACACTTTATTACACGTATCACAATGAAAATGAGGGTGTTCTTCGTCCTCAATTGACTCTCCGTTTGCTTTCACAATGTTATACGTAGTAATAGAATCATTTACCTCTATTTTATGTATGATATTTTTTTTAGTTAATAATTTTAAATTTCGATATAGAGTTACACGATCGATTGGCTCAAGCATGGAAACTTCAATATCCTTCTGCTGAAGAGGGATCTCAGAGCGAATTAAAACCTCCATAAGTGCTACTCTTACTGGAGTTACTTTAAGTCCTACACTATTTAAAATCCGTGAAATATCCATACTCTATTACTATAATCACTTGCAAATATAACTATTATAACAACGCTATTGCAACATTGTTGCATTTACTACATATACTTTTTTAGTAGGGTTTTATAAGAAATGAGGCTGAACTTTCCACGAAATATATGGTTTAACTTGCAATACGATTTGAATCCAAAACTTTATAACATCATGAAACACATAGTATGTCCATTATCTTCAGAAAGATTTCCTGATCAAATATCAAGAGTAAATGCACTATTAGTAATAGTCCTACTTTCATTATATGTTATCACTCAAAGCTGGATGATTCCTGCCTTTTTAGTTTTTGATTATTATAGTCGAGGATTTTTAAATAGTAAATATAGCCTATTGGCAAAGCTATCCGTTAAAACGTCAAAATGGCTATCTCTAAAAGGAAATATGATTGATAAAGCCCCTAAAATTTTTGCTGCAAGGTTAGGATTCACATTTACCATTGCCATTCTATTCGCAAACCTTTTGGGATATACTGGAATATCAATAGGCATATCATCTATGTTAATACTTTTTGCTGGTCTTGAATGTGTATTAAATTTTTGCCTTGGATGTTGGGTATATACTTTATTAGTACAACCTTTTTATAGTAAAGGATAATAATTACAATTCTAAAATTAAATAATCAGAAACTTTAAAATTAGCCCATGATTTGCTTTCCGAAAAGTTGAAAAACTTCATTCATATAGGTTTTGGATACAGGTACTTCAATAATAGGATCTGTATCTATTTCTAAAATATGTCCTCCTCTTTCACGTTTAATCACTTTAATTTTATCAAAATTAACCATATAAGAACGGTGGCATCTTATGAGCGGATAATCAACAAAGCTATTTTCAAGATTTTTAATGGTATTTCTTAACAAGAACTTTGTTACATCACTTTTATTTTTATAAAATATGGTAACATAATTATCAGTACTCTGAATATATAATATATCTGCTAGTTTAATAGAAATTCGCATAGTCCCTTTTTCATCAAAAAAAGGAACCATCGTATTCGAATCTATCTCTATATTCTCCTCACTCTCTATCAGTTGCTTAATTTTGTAATTTTTATCTTGCCATGAAAAATACAACCATAATACAGCATATGGCAATAGTAATACCAAAGCTGTATTTTGAATTGAAGCTTCAAATACTTCGATATAAGTCCTGGTATCATTTTTTATAAACACAGATTCATAAATAGTGTAGAACAGGGACATAAAAAAGATTTCAAGGCCAACGACCACTAAAAATGCCCAAAGTTTTGTAAGTATTTGCTTTCGATTATAATAATAAAGGATAACACGTGAAATAACTGCCACTAAAACTCCTGTCAGTATAACTAAGCTGGAATACAAAAACAACTCTTTCGATTTTAGATCAAGCCCAAACCAACTTCTCACATCAAAGGGAGAATATAAGTTTATAAAAAGCAATGCAAAACCGGCTGTAAATAAAATAAGCCTTGCACTATTCTTTTTTGAAACCAGATAGGCGGGTATTTTTTGATTTAAATCCATCAAATACGAATGTAATGATAAATTTGAATGTTTGTATCAGAAAAATCAAAAAAAGAAGATTGATTTAGCGAAATGTTGATTGAATATTTCATCCCTAATAAGATATTTTCACCCCATTATTACCATTTTTATACCAATACAATGCGTGTAACACCATTTAATTGCAAGTTTTCGATCTGTTTTGTTGGTTTGTATAGCGAAACAAAAATGTTCGCAAATTTAATCCGGATTAACTCGATTTTGAAGAGCGGATTAATGAGAATGAATTTAAAAAATAACTACTATTTTTTACCCTTTTCGATTTTGCTATTGCAAAAGAGCTGTTGCCAAAACGTTGGAACAGCTTTTTTGATTTATGCATATTAAGGAAAGATTATATTCTTTTTAAAATAAAACAAAGTGAAATAAAAACAGGAAGTTTCGCTAGTTCAAAAACCCCATAAAAGTAACAGGGTTATACAAATTATCAATATCTTGCCAATTAAGTTTCAATGCGCAAAACTTCCTGAATATCGTTAGGTCATAATCAACAAACTAAGTTATAACCTGAGTTCGATTAAAATTTTAGAATTCAGATTGACATAAAAGGCTGATATACAAGGCAAATTTTGCAGGGCT
>JBNKGY010000202.1:0-7753 GCA_050290065.1 Marinilabiliaceae bacterium | reverse complement strand
ATCTTTAGCTTCGGGTAATACCACATGAGCAGATCCATCTGTTAAAACAAAAACGGAAAGCTCGATACCATCCAGAAATTCCTCGATAACCACTTTCTTGCTGGCATCACCAAACTTACCTTCCAGCATGGTTTTTAACTCCGCTTTGGCTTCATTGATATCGTTTAGAATCAAAACACCTTTTCCAGCAGCTAATCCGTCAGCTTTTAAAACGTATGGTGCCTTTAGCTCATCTAAAAAGGACAGTCCTTCTTCGATATTTTCAGGGGTAATGGATTTGTACTTAGCGGTTGGAATACCATAGGTAGCCATGAAGTTTTTTGCAAACTCTTTGCTTCCTTCAAGACGAGCTCCTTTTCTTCCTGGTCCAATCACCGGTATACTAGCCAATTGAGGGTCATTCAAAAAGAAATCTTTAATTCCGCGAACTAGTGGCTCTTCCGGACCAACAATCAACATGTCTATTTGATTTTCAAGGGCTATTTTCTTTACCCCCTCAAAATCATTAGGATTAATGTCGATGTTTGTTCCCAGTTCAGCGGTTCCTGCATTACCTGGAGCAATAATTAATTCTGTTAATTTTGGGCTTTGTTTAAGTTTCCAGGCTAAGGCATGTTCTCTGCCTCCGGAGCCTAATAATAGTACCTTCATAAGTGTTCTTTTTGAAAAAGAGATATAAGAAAGAGTTTAAATTCTTTTTAACGCTTCAAATTTAAGGTGTTCCTTTTAAAATTCAATGCGTAATCAACTCTAATCTTACATTATTTATTATGGTGTTTTAATAATTCCTGTTTTATAATTCTTTTGTGCTAATAATTCCATGGTTTTAGGGAAGGCATATTTCATGTTTTTGGCTGCTTTAAGAGAATCATGAAAAACGATAATAGAACCGGGTTTTATGGATCTTTTTACGTTGTTAAATACGGTTTTGCCAGAAAGTCTTTGGTTGTAATCACGACTAAGAATATTCCACATTACAATCTTCTGAAAATCATTTTTCAGTGTTTTAATATACCACGGGTATAATTGTCCGTGGGGAGGACGGAAAAGCGGTGAATCGATTAATTCAGATGCCTTTTGAATATTGGCAAAGTAATCTGTTCGGTTGTTTCTCCAGGCTTGCATGTGATTGTAAGTATGATTTCCAACCTGGTGTCCTCGTTTCAGGATTTCATTGTATATTTCCGGATATTTACTTACATTTTCACCTACGCAGAAAAAGCATATTTTAGCATTCCACTTATCAGCTTGGTCCAAAACCCAGGGTGTAATTTCAGGAATTGGTCCATCGTCAAAGGTAATAAATACTTCCTGACCAATTGCATCTTCATGCCAGGTGACTTCTTTATAAATTGAATGTAGTATTCTTTCTGGATGAAACATCTTCCCTTTTATTAATAATTAATCTGTATCCTATAATTGTCATGTAAATCATGGTGTTAGCCTAAATCCGATACAAAATTATCATCGAATGCAGATTGTTGTATATCATTTTGCCGGTCAGTACCTGATGGGTGACATGACCGGCAAAACCTAATTTTCAAAAATAAAGATTAATTATTTATTAAATTCATCTTCATGGAATCCTTATCCTTCCCGGCTTGGGAGGAAGAATTGAACTTATTCTTAATCCGTTGAATTTCCATTTGCATCATTACAGCTTGCTCATACTGATAACTAAATTCTTTCTTTTGTGCTTGAGGCATTGAAGAATAATAATTAATAATACCTCTGCTAGTCTTGCTGATTTCATCAAGCAGTTGATCAGCTAGTTGCTTTTCTCCTTTTAAGTAATATCCTTCAGCAAGGTAGATAGATAATGACTTATCAGAGACAGAACCGAAAGGTAGTTCGGTCAGTTTTAAGTTCAGGTCTTCACGAATTTTTTCACTATTATAACCTGAGGCTAATTTAATAATTTCGGCAAATAACAATTGACTTTGACGAAGATCTGACATCACTCTATTTTGTTTATTTATAGGAAGGCTGCTATAAAAATTCATTTCTTCAAACGTCTGTTGTCCAAATTGACTAAGAATTTCCTCCGCCTTTTCTTTCTTGTCACACTTGTAATAACCCTCAGCTAAGAAAATTGAGAAGTAATTATGAGGAACTTTGTCAACAGGAAGCTTTGTAAGTGCCATGTCAAGGATTTCAATTGCTTTATCTGTTTTTCCTTCATCAATTAATGCATTAGCTAATCGCGACATATTGTTACGAATATTCATAGCCATGCGCTGATGATTTTCATCTAAATAAACCCTGGGGTCATCAAAACCGCCCCAATGGAATTTATTCTTGAATTTATCATACATTTTCTCGCTATCCACGCGTCCAAACTGACCATCCTTACTTTTTGTTTTGATTGGAACTACCTTATAGGCAAAACCTTCTAACTGAAAATAATCTTCCAGATTAGCATAGTTATCTCTACCTACTGTTACGGCAAAGTATATAGGTCTGTTCCAATCATTATTTGCTAATAAATCCAATATCATGACTTCATTTTTCAGGATCATGGATTTTTTAATGTCGATATTTATTTGAGGGACTATTTTATCAGCGGCATCTTCACTCACAAGTCCGGTTTGAATGGCTTTAAGACTATCCACCGGTACCTTAAATGCCTTAGTTGGTAAATAATCATGTTCACCCTGAACTCCTGGAATTTGTTTTGTTTTAGGATTGTCACTGGCTAAAAAGTTGATGGCTTCCTTAAGATCAATTCTTTTATTAATTACTTTAACAAGATGCACCACATCTCTTGTTCCTGTAACGTATTGGTCATGTTTTAATGAGAAAGGCATAGGATCTGATTTATATGCTTTTCTTTTCATCTGATCGATATACCAATCCGTTTGAAGGTAGCTTAAATTACAAACTCTTACATCTGTACGGTAACCTTCTACCTCTTGAGCGTACCACAATGGGAAAGTATCATTATCTCCATTGGTGAAAATAATAGCATTCTCATCGCATGTATCTAAATAATTAAACGCTAAATCTCTTGCTATATTTCTATGCGACCTGTTATGATCATCCCAGTTTTCTGAAAGCATAATTCCTGGTACAAGCAGAAGGGTAATAGTGGTGGCCAAAATAGCTGATGCCTTTCCAGGTAAAAACTTCCTGAATCCTTCTACAACGGCTAATACTCCCAGGCCTATCCATATAGAGAAAGCATAGAATGATCCGGCATATGCATAGTCTCTTTCACGTGGCTGTAAAGGTGTTTGATTCAAATAAAGTACAATGGCTAATCCTGTTAAGAAAAATAACAGCATAACTATCCAAAAACCTTCTTTACCATTTCTTCCGGCATATAATTGAAATACTAATCCTAATAATCCCAGTATTAATGGTAAAAAATAGTATTTATTATGGGCTCTGTTGTTTTTATAAATCTTAGGTAGTTTTGATTGATCCCCTAATCTGGCATTATCAATAAACGGAATACCGGAAATCCAGTTTCCTTTATGAATTTCTCCATTACTTTGAATGTCATTTTGACGACCAACAAAATTCCACATAAAGTATCTGACATACATATGCATTACCTGGTAATTAATGAAGAAGGAAAGATTGTCTCCAAAGGTAGGAATGTTCACCGTTTCCATCTCTCCTGATTCTTCATTCATTACTCGAACGCTTTTCCCTTTGTCATAACCACTCCATGCTTTGTACTGGTCGATATGTTGTGGCTGGTTGCTATACATTCTTGGGAATATGGTTGTGGTTTTATCATTAAACACATATTCACTTTTGTGATCAACAATTACATACTTACCATCTTTTTTAATGCGAACAGGAGCTCCTTCTTTCTCGTAAGATTTTTTTCTGTCTAATGGAGAATTGAAATATTGTCCCACGAATAGTGGTCTGTCACCATATTGTTCACGGTTTAAATATCCCATCATTGAAAATACATCCTCAGGAGAGTTTTGATCCATTGTAGGATTTGCGTAACTACGGATAACAATCATTGCAAAAGAGGAGTATCCTATAAGGATTACTGTAATACCTAATATAATAGTATTCGCTATTACTTTTTGCTTTTTGTGTGTATACCAAATTCCGTATACTATTCCACTAAATAATAGTATGAAATATACTGCTAATCCGGTATTGAATGGTGCACCAAAGTCATTTACAAATAACAACTCAAACCAACTGGCAATTTTAACTGTGTAAGGAATTATACCATATAAAATTCCTATAAGCAATACGGCTGATACAGCCAAAGCCTTTATTAAACCATTTCGGTTTACTTCAAATTTCTTAAAGTAGTATACCAGCACTATGGCAGGAATAGCAAGAAGGTTCAGTAGGTGGACGCCAATTGAGAGCCCCATTAGATAGGCAATTAATATCAGCCATCTGTTGGCATATTTATCGTCTGCTACGTTTTCCCATTTTAATATAGCCCAAAAAACCAGAGCTGTAAATAATGAAGACATGGCATATACTTCTCCTTCAACGGCTGAGAACCAGAATGTATCAGAAAAGGTGTAAGCTAAGGCTCCGATAAAACCAGCTCCAATAACGGCCCAGGTTCTCCACTCTTCTTTACCATCTGTAATGTATATTTTTCGTGCAAGGTGAGTAATCGTCCAAAATAAAAACATAATGGTGAATGCACTAGATAGGGCACTCATAATATTTATCATATAGGCCACGTGACCAGGATCAGAGGCAAATAAAGAGAAGAATCTACCAATAATCATAAATAATGGAGCTCCCGGGGGGTGTCCAACTAATAATTTATACGATGTTGAAATAAATTCACCGCAGTCCCAAAAACTGGCAGTGGGTTCAATGGTCATTGTGTACACTACCGCAGCAATGATAAATGACAACCATCCAAAAAGATTATTGAGTAGTTTGTAATTCTTCATAATTTATGTTGTTGTTCGCTGTAAATCAATATTATATTAGTGTGAATTTAATCAGCTGTTTTTTACCACGATGCCAAAAATAAGTAAATTTTATTAAACGTAATTTCATAAGTCTACTAAGTTTTGACTTTAACCAAATTTTAACCTCTTAAAAGTGTGTTGTAAGGAGGTGTTATTTTCTGTTTCACCTCATTATTACATACGATCAGAAAAACTTTCTATCTAATCGCTTTCCAAAACGATAATTAATGAGGGAAAGCCAATAATCTATTTCAAATTCAGGGTATGAAGAGAATTTAATAACCTTCTATGTTGTATTAGGAGTGAAGATAGATTTAAAATGCAATTAATATTATGAGGGATATGACAGATAAATCATCTTTTTATTTAAGGTATTTGTAATAAATGTTAATAGATTATGCAGTGGTTTATTTGTATGAATTTTTTTAAATGGCTCTTGAAGTCTGTAACAGTAAGGGATTGAGAGATATGTGTGGCTTTTCGATTTTGTATATATTATTTCTTGAAAAAAAATTTAAAAAATGTTTGGCGTAAATAAAAAAAGCTTTACTTTTGCATCGCTTTCGAAAAGAAAGATATGAGGATTGTCCCATGGTGTAATTGGCAACACGTCTGGTTTTGGTCCAGAAGAGTTTAGGTTCGAGCCCTAATGGGACAACAAAAAAAAGCTTGAAATCGTATGATTTCAAGCTTTTTTGCTTTCTAATGGTTTGTGGTAATTTATTATCCATAAAAAAAGCTGCCAATGTTTATTTCGGCAGCTTTATCTTTTTAGGAATTATTCAATTATAAATTGAAGACGCTTTTAATTTCATTTACATAGTTAAGTTTTTCCCATGTAAAGAATTCAACCTCTTTTTCAATGTCAACTCCATTTTCTTTCACGGTTACTTTTTCTTTATAGGGTTTTCTGCCTACATGGCCATAAGCAGCAGTGGGCTCAAAAATTGGATTCTTTAAGCCAAATCTTTTAACAATGGCAGCAGGGCGCATGTCGAATATTGAATTGATTTTTTCAGCTATTTCTCCATCCGTCAAATCTACCTTGGCAGAACCATAAGTGTTAATAAATAATCCTACCGGTTGCGCAACGCCAATTGCATACGCTACTTGCACTAATACCTCCTCTGCAATACCTGCTGCAACCATGTTTTTTGCTATGTGACGAGCTGCATATGCGGCAGATCTGTCGACTTTAGAACTGTCTTTGCCCGAAAAAGCACCACCGCCATGGGCACCTTTTCCACCGTAAGTGTCCACAATTATCTTGCGTCCGGTTAATCCGGTGTCACCATGAGGACCTCCAATTACGAATTTACCTGTGGGATTAACATGTAGAATATAGTCGTTATCTATGAGTGATTGCTCTTCATTGCTAAGTTTTTCTTTTACTCTAGGGATAAGGATCTCTTTTACATCTTTTTTGATTTCGTTGAGCATGGCTTGTTCTTCATCAAAATCATCGTGTTGGGTCGAAATAACAATAGTGTGTACTCTAATTGGTTTATTATTGTCATCATACTCCATAGTAACTTGTGATTTTGAATCCGGACGTAAATATGTCATTACTTTTTGTTCACGTCTGATGGCAGCAAGTTCAATTAGTAATAAGTGAGAAAGGTGTAACGGGAAGGGCATGAATTCTTCAGTTTCCTGACAAGCATATCCAAACATCATTCCCTGATCACCCGCACCTTGATTTTCTTCTTCCTCTCTTTCAACACCTCGGTTGATGTCTTCACTTTGTTCGTGTATGGCAGAAATGACCCCACAAGAACCGGAATCGAACATGTATTCAGATTTAGTATAACCAATGCGGTCAATGACACGTCGGGCTATTTTCTGCACAGGAACATATCCGTTTGTTTTAACCTCTCCGCTAAGTACAACTAATCCGGTTGTAACAAGTGTTTCTGCTGCGACTTTTGATTCCTGATCCTGACGTAAGAATTCGTCCAGTAATGCATCTGATATTTGATCGGCTACTTTATCAGGATGTCCTTCCGAAACCGATTCAGATGTAAATAAATATCCCATTGCTTTTAATTTAAATTATAAAATAAACGATGAGGATAGTTTTATGGAAAAGTATATGCGTTTTAGCACTTTTTTAGAGTGGTTGCAATCAGTCAAATCCATCCACTATCCAAGAATTTGAGGAGTAAAATTATAAAAGATTGGGGTTAATATCAAAATATATTGCTTTTTTTTCATTCTACACAACTAGGATGTCAAGAGATTAATAAAAATATTTTGCTTTAAGTGACTGAAAAACAGATTTAAATGAAAATTATTTATTTTTTTTCAGAAAAATATTTGGCGTGTATTTATTTTGATATATCTTTGCATCCGCATTTGAGAACAAAACTTTTGTTCCGCCTGTAAATGCTCCGTTCGTCTAGGGGTTAGGACGCCAGGTTTTCATCCTGGTAACAGGGGTTCGATTCCCCTACGGAGTACTAAGTAAAAGTATTGAGATAAATTATACGGTAGAAAGATGGCAAATCATAAATCGGCGTTAAAAAGAATTCGTCAAGCAGAGAAAAAAAGAGTACACAATAAGTATTTCGCAAAAACTGCAAGAAATGCAGTGAAGAAACTTCGTGGAACAAACGAAAAGGAAGCTGCCGTTGAAATGTTTCCTAAAGTAGCTGGTATGCTTGATAAACTAGCCAAAAGAAATATTATTCATAAAAATAAAGCTTCTAACTTAAAATCTAAGTTAGCAAAGCACATTAATAAGCTGTAATCAGCTTTTTTAATGCTCCGTTCGTCTAGGGGTTAGGACGCCAGGTTTTCATCCTGGTAACAGGGGTTCGATTCCCCTACGGAGTACT
>JBNKGY010000201.1:0-7763 GCA_050290065.1 Marinilabiliaceae bacterium | reverse complement strand
CCCTGCAAAATTTGCCTTGTATATCAGCCTTTTATGTCAATCTGAATTATAAAATTTTAATCGAACTCAGGTTAATAAGACGATCTTCAACACCTATTTTTGGAAGTTTAATAATAAACTCGGTACCTTTTCCTAATTCACTATTAACAACAATATCCCCCTTTAGCTTTTCAACCAAAGTTTTAATAATTGAAAGACCTAATCCATTGGAGCTCTCTCCATTAGTAGGTCTTGCAGTTAATTTTTGAAAACGTTTAAACATCATTTTCTGATCATCCATGCTAATACCAGGACCTTCATCACGAACTGAAACATCAAATCTTAAATCGCTATCTCTTATCGTGATATAGATAGACGTTTTATTCTGTGAAAACTTAATGGCGTTGGATAAAAGATTGTTAAGTATACGAGTTAAAACCAGTTGATCTGTTTTAAACTGAGTATGCTCAACTGACACTTCAATATGTAATTTTTGATCTTTTTTCTTCAATTGCTGTTCAAAGGTTTTAACCCACTCCTCAATATACTCCTTCATATTAATTTCAACAAGCTCAAGTTTTGGAGCATCAAACTCATTGGAATGAACATAAAGCAAGTCATCGATTAAATACATACCATCTTGAATCTCCCGATCAATTGTTGAGAGATATAAATTTTGATTTTGATTTAGCACACCTTCGCTTTTAATCAATTCAACATATCCGAAAATGGAACACAGTGGTGACCTAAGATCATGAGCTACCATATTTACCAATCCATCTTTCTCCCGATTAAGATCAAGTAGCTTGTCATTTTTTGATTTTATTTCCTGAATATATCTTGAAAGCTTCAGGCATGTTCTCACCCTTGCCAAAAGCTCCTGCTTTTCAATAGGCTTACGAATAAAATCCGCGGCTCCTGCATTCAGAGCTTTATCTAAATCTTCAGGTGATGAGCGGCCTGTAGCCATAATTACTGGAATCTGTTCGGTTATTGGGTTGTTTTTCAAGGCCAACAAAGCTTCGTAACCATTCATTAATGGCATTTCCCAATCCATAATAATCAAATCAGGCAACCTTTTTTCTGCTACTTTGCATGCCATTTGACCATTGATCGCCTGAAGGAATTTAAATCCATTATCCTTACCTTTTAAATAGCCTGTTATAGCATCTATTATATCGGGCTGGTCATCAACGATTAATATATAAGCAATTGAGATAGTCGACATGATTTATTGGTTTATTATTTTCTTATAAGATTCTGCATCTCCCCTGTATAAAATTTTAGTGAGATTATTGTTCCATGTTAGTATATTCTCATTCTCAATTTTTTCTATTCTTTCACTTATTGCTAGAATATCGCTGAAGTCATAAATTTCCCATTGCCTTAATTCCTCAAGAAAAGGACTCAGTATCGATCTCTCTTCGTGAGTTAACTCTATGATATTATCTTCCTTAAAGTTTGTTTTTTCGATTACGTCGGAATTAGGTGCATCTCCATTCAGCAAGGGCAAGGTAAAAAAGAATTTAGATCCCACATTTACTTCAGACTCCACTCCTATTTTTCCTTCATGTGCTTCAATAGCCATTTTACAAAAAGCGAGTCTTAAACCGGTAGAACGAACAGCTCCTGATTTTGGGGCTTCAATTTGAGTATATTTATCAAACACCAAATGTAATTTATCGGCAGGAATACCAACACCATCGTCTTTAATGGAAAGAAGTAAATCATCCTCCTGTTTTAAAGATACAATATCTATGCTTCCATTAATTTGCACGTACTTGATAGCATTTGAAAGTATATTAACTATCGTTCGAAGAATCAACTCATAATCAAAACGTGATATTAATTCTTCTTTTTCATTTATTGTTAAATTGATTGATTTTTGTTCGATCAGGAAACTCATTTGATCAATTGCTTCCTTAATAACTTTACGTATGGGATGATTTCCTAATGCAAGATCAAACTCAACGGATTCAAATTTTTGAACATCCAGTATGTTCATCACTAAATTATGCATGTATTTTCCGGCACTGTGTATACTTTGCAGACGCCTTTTGGTTGGCGTAGACTCTGAAAAAGAAATAACCGTATTTAGCAAGTTTTTAAAGTCATGCACAATCATTGCCGACATCGACTCTTTGTAATCACTCAATTCAATCAGTCTCTCATTGGCAGCCCTGAACTCTTCGTTCATCTCTTGAAGATCAGCTGTTCGTGCAGCAACCTCTTTTTCAAGTATTTCGTTCTGAGTTTGTATAATCCTTTCATTTTCCCTTTGTTTTTCCAACAACTTGATCTGAGCTTCGAATTTATCATTTTCAATCTCTTCCTTTTCCCATTCAAATCGTCTGGATAAAAGAAAAGATAGAAAAAATACCTCTATCAATGTTGCATAAGCCACATGACTTAATCCTCCTAAATATCGAGGACTTCCGGTATTTATATACACAGCCTGCAAAACCACCAAAATAAAATAGATGAAGTAAGCAGAAGCAAAATAATACCCCAGTTTATTACCTTTTTTTCCCACTTGTACACCAACAAACCCCATCGTTAAAAAGGATAGTAAAGCATTAAATGTATTTACTGGTTGAACTACAGGAAAAGTCAAAAAGAATTTAATAACCATCCAAATGCCAAAATAGATAGCGATTCCCACCACCCATTTGTAAATTTGAGGTGTATACTTTTTAGCCTCAAGAAAAATTAAACAATAAATTGTTTGCAGCACAATCCCAATCGCAGGAATGGTTGTATATAAAAATAGCAAATTAACTTTTGGAATAAAATAAACAATAAACCCATCAATAACAGCTGCTGAATATCCTATATAAATCACTACAATAAAAGTATAAAACAAATACAGGGTCTTACGTAGAGATATAAAAAGAAAAAGGTTATAAAGCGCAACAAATAGCATCAACCCCAGATAAATACCATAAAAAATTTGTTGATGTGTTGATGATTTCTCGTAAGTTTTTTTACTACATAAATTGATGGGCACAGGTTCTGAATTGGAATTAATTCTCAGATAACATTGTATGATACCCGGAGGCAATGAAAATACCTGAAAAGAGCTATTGAAGCTTTTTTCTTCCATTGGCACAGTGTAACCTGATAATACATGCTGAACCGAGCTATCGTTAACTGAACAATACATTTCCGCAACCGGCAAACCTGCTTGTGCTAATTCGAGTAGAACCTGATTTTGAGTACGGTTATCTACGGTAAAGCGTAACCAAAAAAAGGACTCCGTATAACCCAAACTTAATATAAGATTTTCGGTTGGTTGAAATCCGGATTGATAATTTTCTGTAATAATTTGTTCATAAGTAAGCTGACCTGTTGCATCTTCAAGAATCTCTATCCGATCACCAATTCCTTTGCTACTCATCTCTCTATCCCATACAATATTTTCCCCATACATTAATACAGGTAAAAACAGCAGAATCAATATTAATTTACTCATGATAAAACATTAAAAATCCAATGGATTTGCTTTTAAAAATTTTGCAGGAATATTAAGCAAAGTGGCAGTGGCAATCCACCATAACCAACAATACACCCCAAATGGTAAATACCCAAAATAACCTAAAATAGGCATTTCAAATACGTGAGCCGCATTTACATAAGGAAGACTATACTGCCAATAAGCAGGATCGTTAGTAAACAATGCTACTTGCCCGTCATGAATAGCACTCAGGTAGTTTTGCCCCTCAAGACAAAAACCTGCCACAAAATAAGTTAGCGCCGAAAGCAATACTGGGCCCCAGTTTCCTTTTGATATTGGATCAAAGGGGGTCCAAACTCCTATTTTATTTAAAACCACACCTAGTACTACCGGAGGAGAAACCCATAACACAAAAAATAAGATATTAGGAAACAGGCCTGCAGCCAGCATAGAAATAATGGACAAAGCAAGTAGAATATTTTTTACAGCCGGGCTAAATGTTATTTTAATACCCCGACTAAAACGATCGGCTAATTTTGGAAATGTTAAAAACAACAGGTACCACTCGAACGCCAAAGGCAACAGTCCTGATGAAACAATAAAAGCATATAACAAAAACTCTTCTCTATCCAGAATATTACCCCAGGGATAATACCAGTTATCATCTACAAAAAAATTCATGAACTCAAAAATCATCCAGCCAGTCATTGAAGCAACCCCAATTCCGATAAGCTCCTGAGGTAACACAGCCACTAACGATTTTCCTCCCGCTCGCTTATACACCCATCCATCCAGCATAAGAACTGCACCCCAGAATAATGGAACATCACTCCAGTGAATAAACCAGGCCGGTTGTTTTAAATGCAAGCTTAATAAGGTTAGAGATGTTGCCCAACATACCAAGCCAAACCAAAACCAGAAAGGTAATTTTACTTTTGTCACTTTGGGGGCGGCTGTTAATTCT
The DNA here is from genome assembly GCA_050290065.1 of Marinilabiliaceae bacterium. Taxonomy (GTDB): domain Bacteria; phylum Bacteroidota; class Bacteroidia; order Bacteroidales; family Marinilabiliaceae; genus Saccharicrinis. The sequence continues at coordinate 3,366 of JBNKGY010000201.1, read as the reverse complement.
GCTTTCTTAAAGCCAAACCATTTGGGTCTTATATAAATGGAAGCAATCCCTGCACACACAATTGCTACAGCAATAAATATGTAGAGATTAAAATCGGGTTTTTCAATTGGTTTAAGTGGTGGGTATGCTAAAAAATCAGCAGGAAATTTTCCATCGTAATAAAAATAACTCCCCAGCCAGGGTAAAAATAACATGGCTGCCATTGAAAGGAGTAAGTAAACCATTTTTCGTGCTAAGCTCATAAAATTTTGATTAAGTCTATCAATAATCCGTTATTCATCCTTGATATCAAGTGATCACAATAAAATTTTAAACATACAGTTATTTCATCTGTGCGTTTCTGTAATTCAGGTCAGTATGTATTTGGTGTATTATGCAGTCATAAACTGGCTTATCTCATAATCAATAAGCATTCAGCCTATCAATTCGGTTCCGCTTCAATATTATTCACATAATAAAACATGACAAACAACAAATATTGAACAATTCCGAATAAAGCCATCAATGCATATGCAGGTAAATGATCCTGAACAGGCCATAAAGCATTCCAGGTTATTTTAATAATTTGAACTGGCTCAAGAAATATTTCCCATGAATACAGATAACCGTTACCCAATTTTATGGCAGATAATAATTCTCTTCCCATATAAAATCCCAAACAACTTAAAATAATAGTTACTTGTATGGCAATATGAGCAAAACTCTTCCCATATCTGGATTTAAATGTATTAAACATTAATTTTAAAGAGAGGAATCCATAAAACACAGATAACATAGCCAACGAAAATATGATCAAGGTATCATACTTAATAAGATCCGGGTCGAGTTTAATAGCCGGATCCTGACTATCATGTATTAAATCGCTAATCATATAAGGGGCATTGGGATAGAAAACTACCCAAAGACATGTACCTACCCAGAATAAAATTGGATGCATCTTACTGTTAAAACGAAATAAAACATACGCAATTACAATGACTGGCATTGATCCAATAAATAGGTTGGATGTTAGAAATTCATAAAATACATTTCCAACAATAATATTACGCAACACCAGAATAAATAAATTAATCAGGGTAAGAAGCATAACTACTTTAACGAACGTAGGTTTTGTTTTCAATATACTAATCCTCCATACATAATGTTAAGGTTTTATAATAATTTATAAGGCAATCACAAAATACTTATCTAAACAAAATGAGCTATTTAACAACTCATTTTTAAAATTTTAATAGCCCCCAAAGTAAATAAATACAACTATTTTTCCAAATGCTTCCCCCTGCAAAACCTACTCGTTTTATAAAAACATTGAATTTTCAATTCATTTTGTCCATTATTTTGTGCCTGTCCATAAAATCGGGTGTTTGAACTATAAAGTTTAAATACAAGGCGTGTGAAAAATTCAAACCGCAGTATACCAGCGTATATGAGGATTTGGATTTTGAGCAACAACGCAGTAGTTGGACTTTATAGACGAACACTAAATAAATATTCATCATTAACACATAATCGCAAATTTAATTTTTCATTAAGTATTGATCTGCTTCTTACATATTTGTTTAATAATATCGTCTAATTATTAAACATTACTCACATTTGTATGTTTCTTAAACAGAACATTACTATAAAAAGATGGTTATAGTAATAAGAATCAATCTAATTTAAACAATAGTTGATATGAAGGATGTAATAATAAAAACAGGTATTAAAAATCCGAATCCACATACGAAACTGGATGGACCGAATGGATTTAATAAGAATAATGAAGGGAATTTCGGCTATTTGAAAGATTATGCGCAAAAAAAATTTGAAGAACAATATCCACATAAAGATTTTTTAACAACATGGATTGAATATAATAATCTGCAAGATTTTAAAATTTCAGATAACGTAGAAAGTGTAGGCGGCATATCAGAGGAGGCACATTTTATCATGCGTGTAATTACGGAATATCATATTAATCAAGCCTTTAAAGCCATGAAGATTGATATGAATGACCCAAATGTTGGTGGAGAAAAGGGTACTCCTTATCGCATGACAAAAATGTATTGTGGGAATGGATTAGATGATGATGCGGAGCTACTTTCCGGAAGATGGTCGAAGCGCCCTCAAATTGCCAGCTTCCCCAATGAACATGGTCAGAAACATCCTATCACGAAACGAGTTGATATTGTTTCGGTGTGTTCGCATCATATAGCACCATTTAGCACATTATTCAGAGACGGTGCCTATGCAGTTATAAGCTACGTACCTGATCAAATGGTATTGGGTATCTCCAAATTACAGCGTATTGTTGATTGGGTTGCCCGCCGTGGTCATTTACAGGAAAACCTGACAAAAATAATATATGATGAAGTATGCAAAGCTGCTGAAACAAATTCGGTATATGTGAAACTATCAGGATTAGTACATACCTGCGAATCATTAAGAGGAACCCAAAGTAATGAAGGTGCATTTACCAGCGAGTTTTATGGTGGAGATTTTGAAAAATATGAATTAAGACGTGAAGTAAGCGATCAACATTAAGCAGTTGGCAGGATTCAGTAGGCAATCCTCAGTAGGCAGTATTCAGTGGGCAGTAGGCAATGAACAATTAGTGGGGAACAGCATGAATTAAATAAAGACAATTAGCAAATTACCAAAAACAAATAAAATAAGCAAACCATGATAATACGAAAGAAATTTAAATTTGAAGGGGCTCACATAGTAAGAGACTGTTCCAGTGACAGGTGTAAAAAATCATTACACGGACATAGTTATGTGATTGAGGTATTTTTGACCTCGGACAAGCTTGACTTTGGGCAAATGATATATGACTTTGGATTAACAAAAGGAACCATTAAAGATGCCATTGATAGCTTTGATCATGCCTATGCCATGTGGTCGAAAGAATCTGATGATTTTAAAACATTTATAAAGAACAATAGCGACCGATTTATTGAGATGCCTGTTTCGCCATCAGCTGAATGCTTTGCATTGACACTTCTGTTTATTATTGATAAAATATTAAAGGCAACAGAATTTCGAAATGGAGAAGGTAACGTAAGCGTAAAATCAGTTCGTGTACATGAAACCGAAACCGGTTATGCTGAAGCTTTTACAGATGATTTAAAATGGGTCAACTACAAACTTAAAGATATCTTTTTTAGCGATGCCATAAAAAATGAATGGCAGGATCCTGAAATGTACGATAAACTAATTTCGTATTCTGAGCATACCGATTCAAAGAAACCGTTTGTAAACCCCTTTATTGAACGTAAGTATGACAACTAATAAATATTGATCAGGAGTAGTATTAAGCGCCATTATTATTGTCAATATAAATCTTGGCGCTTAATTATATGATTTTACTCTACTTATTTTTTG
>JBNKGY010000200.1:0-7817 GCA_050290065.1 Marinilabiliaceae bacterium | reverse complement strand
ATTTTGCACAACAACGCAGTAGCTGGACTTTATAGACGAACACTAATTAATACGAGTTTGAATCCTTTACCTTAATTGTTTGCCTGGTTAAGAGAAAATCTATATTACCAGTATGCTATTTATCAATATTTGTATGGAGCAATAAAATAATAAATTATTGATACAGAATGGAGTAACTTAATGAAGTTATTAAATTTCATCTTGACAAAAGGACCCTTCTTAAGTAAATTTAAATATGGATTATAATTTATACTCTTTTACATATTTATTTCATATTCAGAACTTTTAAATATTTTGCTATGTCACACGAAAGAAAGTTGCAAACTGGGAAAAAGAAGAAAGATTCGATCAAAAGTTTAAAAGAAAAGAGAGCTGAGAAAAAAGCGAAGCATGAAGAAATTCATCATGCAAGAAAACCACGTTCTCATAAAACGTCACTTCAAAAACTATAGAAATCAGGTATGTAACTCTATAGATTTAGTAATTCCCACTAATTTATAAGCGGTCTGAGCCATTAATTTTATGTCGAATTGGGGTTAATAAAAAAGAGGTTTTTCAAAGATGAGAAACCTCTTTTTTAACGTTGAAACTAATTTGTTCAAAGACAAGGAATGGCTTTTCTTCAACCCGAATGGTGCACTAGGATTTCGTTATGAGAGTTAAAAGTACAATCAATCAAAAACTTGTAGAAATAAGACATAACATCGCTATGGTGAATGTAAACAAGTTAGCTTGCGACTTGATTGGCAGCAATTTGAGCTCGTAATAGATGTTTCTAATGCATATTGCAGGTTTAATTACAATACAATGCCTGGCACACTGCTGACTTTTACAATATAACCTGATTCCCACTTGTTATCTCTGATGAAAAACAAAAGGCTGTTTGACCACAGGTTAACAGGTAATGTTTTGATATAAATACATCCCAAACTTAATGTTGATTACGCTGAGTTACACTTCATATGGAATTGGATATAAAAAAGGTATGCTGGCTGTAAGAGGACTTGTGCCCCACTATATTGACCGAAGAATTATTACACTAAGTATGCGCAGAGTTAAGTTTACTTGAACCATACCAACTAAAGCACATATTATTAAAAAAAGCAAGAAGCTTTATGGCTGAAGCAGTTAGTTGGATTCTTACTAAACTTTCAATGTGTTTCATTTGCAGTCATTTTCAAAAAAACGATTTCCTGAAAATTTTTTATAGGAAAAATTAATTATTACATTTAACAGACAAAGCGATTAAACATATTGTATTATTTAGACATTGTCGTTATGCAGCCATATTGGTATATAAACGACAATGACGATATAGATATGTTAACGCCCACTGAAAAAGATTTTGGTTTTAATAAAATCAAAACTCGTTCGATTGCCTGTCTGTTCTAGGTAAAGCCGAAGCGCGCCTTTGGGCTCATTATGGTTGGTTATAATTTCGGGAAGTGGTGTGTTGATAGTGAACTGAAATTTGGTAGGAAAGCAAGGTGAATGTGGGGAGTTGGGCAAGGTGGTTTCTGAAAGTTAGGTATAGTGAGACAGAAAAAGGCTCTCCAACGCACATGCATAGGTTAGGTAGATAGGCTGATTTTAAGGGTTTTGGCTGTATGTAGAAAGAGGCAAGGGAGCTGTTTCCTAAAGGTCTGAAAAATTGCCCTTTGCTGGTTGATTATCAGGCTGAAGCTCAAAAAGGCTTTAGCTGTTGTAGGCAGGGCAGTTGGCAACGTTAGGTATAAAAAGAAAAGGTAGCGTAAACAGACATTGTGTTGTCTTGCAAAAAAGATTTACAAAACCGTAAGAAAATTTGCAAGCCGAAAAGAACCGAAGTCAAGGTTTGGCTTTTCAAACACGGAAAGTAGTGTTTAGGAAAAAGCCTTTGCCAACGCTAATTGTGATTTGAAAATGAGTATATAAAATAAGAGAAGCTGTATTAAAAAAGTACGGGCAGACAAAGATAAGCTGGCGTTAACAGGCTGTGTTATTTTATGGCATTCATGGCTGTAAGTTGGTAGTTCAGCTCCCGCATGAAGGCATGGTTGTGAGGGGAAAAGTTGCAATCCGCAGACTGCCACAAAAATAAACAGCTAACCATTGTGGGGCATTCAGCAAGACGTATCGAATAGTAGAATTTGAAATATGGAAGAACTTAAAAAAACAATTACAAGTACACATAAAGTATCTATTACCGCTCTTAATGACTTTATTGCTCAATGGGAGACTGTTTCTTTCTCTAAAAACTCTATTTTATCCATACCAGAAAAGACAGATAAATATCTATATTTTACTATATTAGGTATCCAAAAAGCCTATTATTTAGTTGATGGAAAACAGTGCATTATTTCATTTACTCAAGCTAATCATTTTTCGTGCGCTCCTGAATCGTTTTTAACACAAAAACCGTCAAAATACTATTTTGAATGCATTACCGACAGCAAGTTTTATAGAATATCATATGATAGTTTTATTAATCAAACTACTAAACATAAAGAAATCCAAGATTTTCTAATTGAAGCACTAATGGGATTAGTAAACAACATCACCGAAAGATTTATTAAGCAATCATCTTATTCTATTGAGGAAAAGTATAAAGATTTTATGCGAGATAATGCACACCTTATCAATTCTATACCACATAAAGATATTGCTAACTTTTTAGGTATGAATGCAACAAATTTCTCGAAACTGTATAACAATGTGGTAATCGAATAGTTGGTGTATACCAATAATTACATTAAAACTTGAATTTATTTTTGTAAAAAACAATTATGATGAAACAAGTTTTATACAATAATTACGGTAATAGTAGTGTGTTAAAAGTCGAGGAAACTGAAAAACCAAGACTAGGAAAGAAAAATTCGTTACTAATTAAAATATGTTACTCTTCTTTAAATGCCATTGATTGGAAAAATCGCAAAGGAGACTTTAGGTTAGTTTCAGGTTTAATAAAGCCAAGAACAAAGCAAGGATTTGATGTTGTAGGTATTATTGCAGAGAAATCAAATGATATTGAAAATTTAAGTATTGGAGATAAGGTTGTCACATTGTTAGGTAATTTTGAAGGAGGTTCCCTAAGTGAATATATTGTTGTAAAAGCAGATAATGTAGTTAAAATCCCTAATAACATTCCAATTAACCAAGTAGCTGGATTACCAATGGCTGGAACAACTGCATGGTTAGCGCTATTAAAATTAGGTGGTTTGAAAAAGAATGATAAGATTTTAATCAATGGAGGAAGCAGTGGAGTTGGTCATATAGCAATACAGATAGCAAAAGCATACGGTGCCGAAGTTACAAGTGTGTCTAGTACCAAAAATATAGATTTCTGTAAACAACTAGGAGCAGATTTTGCCATAAGCTATCAAAATGAAGATTTCCTAAAAACAACCTCGAATTTCGATATTATTTTTGATGTTGTATTTAATGCATCTTACAAAAAAACAAAACATCTTTTAACACAGAATGGAATTTATATTGGTACAACTCCAACAAGAACAATGATAAAGGAATTATTAAGGTATAAACGAGCAAAATTTGTATCAGTGCATCCAAACCAAGAAGCACTTAAAGACCTTTTGAGATTAATGAAAGAAAACAAACTTAAAGTAATAATAGACAAAGAGTTTTTGCTTAATGATATTGTTAATGCTCACGTTTACCTTGAAAAATCAAGGACAGCAGGGAAAATAATTATAAAGGTAGAGGAAGAACGACCCCACAACAATGCATCATAAGTAATGCGGGAAACGTAGTATTTGTGAGGGTTTGTACGGTTTTTGAGCTCCGCCAAATCTACGATTTAACAAGATAATTAAAATTTGAAATTTACCTGTAAAATCGTAGTTTTGGCTACTTAGCTATTTGAGACAGTAGTGGGCTAAATCCCGCACTACTCATATGCGAGCCGTCAGACTGTCTAAAAACTAAAAAGGTTGTTGATATTAAGTTAATATTAATGTGAACTTCGACATCAGTAAAAGAGTATCAATAAGTATCTTAGATACATGAGATACATACAAGGACAAGATCGTCAACAAATCAATTTATTTCCTGTCAATTTGGATGGAGCTATAACTGAAGACAATGATGTGCGTTTAATTGAAGAGTTTGTGGAGTGCCTCGATCTGCAGAAGTTTGGTTTTCATTTATCGCAAAGCGATACAGGCCGGCCAGGTTATCATCCGGGCATTTTATTAAAGCTTTATATCTATGGTTATATGAATGGCATACGTTCCTCTCGAAAACTAGAAAAGGAATGTAATCGGAATATAGAATTGATGTGGCTTTTAGGATGTTTAAATCCAGATCATAATACGATATCCAACTTTCGTCGCGATAACCCCAATTCGATAAAAAAAGTTTTCCGGACTACGGTATCTCTGGCCAAGCACTTTAACCTAATAGGAGGTGTTCTAATAGCAGGAGACAGTACAAAACTAAGGGCACAAAACAGCAAGAAGAATAATTACAACCAAAAGAAAATAGAACGTCACCTTGAGTATATCGAGAATAAACTAACGGAATATAATGAAGAGCTGGCTCAAAATGATGGCGACCCGGTAAAGACATCTGAGGTAAAGAAGGCGATAGAGAAACAAAAAGAGCGCAAGCAGCACTATAAAACCGTTGCGAAGCAAATATCCGAGAGTGGAGAACCTCAGGTATCAACGTCCGATCCCGATAGTCGACATATGATCACCCGCAACAATATTACAGAGGTCGCCTATAATGTGCAAACAACCGTAGATGCAGAGAATAACATTCCTATAGATTATAAAGTTACGAATACCAATGACAGCAAAGCCATGGGTAATATGCTGCAGCGAGCCAAAAGTATATTGCACACCAATCAATTCACGGCACTGTACGACAAGGGATATCATACCGGTTCAGAGTTTCAGATGGCAGAAAATTTAGGCATACAAACCATTGTAGCGATCCCAACAGTAGCTGCTCAGGCTCCCAATCCAGCTTACAATGTTGAAAATTTCATTTACCATAAAGAATCAGATTACTATACCTGTCCTGAGGGAGAGCATTTAACCACAACAGGCAAATGGCATCAAGCAAAAACCTATCTATTTAAACGCTATACCACCAAAGCCTGTATGACTTGTCAGGTAAAAGACCAATGTAGTAAAGCTACTTACGGCAAAGCCATACAACGAAGTCAATATCAGGAAGTAATAGAAAAAAATAAGCAGCAAGTAGAAAATAATCAAGACTATTATAAACGACGGCAAGCCATTGTAGAACACCCCTATGGAACGATAAAAAGACAATGGGGTTTTAACTATATTATGACCAAGAAAGGAATCCAAAGAGCCAGCAGTGATGTTGGGCTGATCCTGGTGGCCTATAATCTACGACGTATCTTAAACACACTAGGCAAGGAAAGACTAATGGACTTTCTGGAGTCTATTATTTTACATTTAGCGATGATTTTGGGGCTGATACCAGCAATTTTTCAGCTTAAAAAGACTTTCAATAACTATTTTTATCATTTTCGTCTATATTGACATAAATGCATTTTATTATTAGAAACAAACAACTATTTTGCAAATAAAAATAGTTTTTAGACAGACTGCCGTTAGCAACAATTGAATAACCCATAAAAACAGTAATTATGAATAAACCAAACTTTACAGCATGGTCTATATATACAGGGCCCAAAAATAATAGTCAAATAATAGAAGGCTCAAGTTGGATTTTAGGAGAATGGGATGGAATAAATGATGATACTTCCCCTCAGGAAATAAAAAAAGATATTGATGCAAGAATAAACATTATTGTAAACTCCTTCAAAAAGATGGTGAATGAAAAAAAATGTAAATATTTTGTTGTTCCTGAATTCTTTTTTCGTTGTAAACAGGGACCTTACCCTTACGTTAAAGTGGATGATGAAAATTATCCATTTGAGTATATAGAAAAGGAGTTTAAGCAGAAATTACAGGGAACTGTTCCTGGTTACTGGGAACATTACTATTTGTATATTGGAACTATTTTAACATCAAACATTGAGGACTATGATAGTTTTCTTGCTTCTGAAAGAGTTCAAGAAAGAATGAAAACCCTTAATGCAATACTTCCTACTTCTCTAAAAGCTAACAATACAAATAAACAAGTAAGGTTTATGAGAATGGCTTCCAAAAAGAATATTGAATTATTAGAATCTACATCTAATTCAAAACAATTAATTGCTTTAAATCAATTCATGAAAGAATCTCGGGCTAACCCATTATGTACTGTAAGGAATAGAGGTATCTTTTTTGATATTTATAAAGGGAGTACACAAGCAGAGCAGAATAGCACAAAACCATTTTTTACGTCTATATCAGCATATTCGAACGAAAAGCAATGTGAATCAACTGTAGATCTGACTATGGGAATAAGAGATGAAAAAGGTAATATATCGCATGGTGGCATGATAACAGAATGGATGGCTAACTATAATTCAATTACACTTTTTGGTGGTGATAAACATTCGAAACCTGATGATTTATCTTTTGCTTCACGGATTGGAAATAGCAATACAGATTTAGGTATAGAAATTTGTTTAGACCATAGAAAGCAACGTCTAAGACGTACAGTTGGCATGTGTACGAAAAATGGAGCTGATAACGATAATAACCCAATCAGTGGTCAGGTAATTTCTTCAGGTGGTATGCAAATACTGGATTATGCAGTTGCTGCCGATAAAAACTCTTTTATCTTTAATTCAGATGGTTGTGATAAAATATACCTTGATTATGGAGATGAAAGTACTGAAATATTAGATGGAGAGTCTGGCGAATTTACAGGAATAGCAACGGGTGTTTTTTCCAAATCATATCAGTCAAAATGGAAAGGGAAAGATGATGCGATATATTATTCTCACAGCCAATTGGCATTTACTTTAGGAAGTTCGGAAGTAATTAGTTATGATAATTCTCTAGGCCTAAATAATGAAAAAGCTTTTACATATGAAGAAGACAATAAAAAGAATGAGATTACAGAATCATACCTAATTAAAATAGTACCTTGCGAAGAAATAGACCCTGTATCACAAGAAAGGTTTACATTATTTGCCGTAGGGCTAGGAGAATATCATTATTACCATGTAGAATAGTAACAACAGTTGCTAATCGAATTCTAAGACACAAACAAATAAAATAGTAATAAAATATTTCTAATTTTGAAATTGCCGAACAACGACCGATGGTGATTATTATACCGAAGGTCTATAGAAAAGTGTGTTCCACAGGGCACACTTTTCCTTTTTACAGGTATCGAACCTGTAAAAAGGAGCCGAACAACTCCCTCAAGATCATATTGCCCGAAAATGATTAACCTGCCTGACGCATTTTTACGAATGGAGTTCCCCTATTTACAACTGCAAAAACCCGAGTAATCAATTTAAATTTTACAGCATTCATTACTACTCCATGTTCTTTTCCCTCCTTAACTTTTCGATCATAATATTTCCTTAATTCCGGATCATTTTGAACTGCCGACCTAGCTGCATTACTTAGATTCGTTTTCAAACGCTTATTAGCAGGTGACTAACTCTGGTTCTTCCTCTAATACTAGTGCCTGATGTATTTTCAAAAGGTGCAACGCCACTATAACACGCATATTGTCTTGCATCTTCAAAGCCTTGGAAATTATTGCTGTAAATGATAAATAATATGGAATTCACTAAGCCTATACCAACTACACTTCTGGCAAGTGAATAATTATTATAAACAGCATCATCATTTTCTATTACTTGTTCCATTTCTTTTTCTATTAACCTGAGTTCGATTCTTAACTAATAGAATATCAGCATCATATGAAAAAAT
>JBNKGY010000199.1:0-7847 GCA_050290065.1 Marinilabiliaceae bacterium | reverse complement strand
AAATTGAAATGGAAAATCAAGATCAAATAATCTTTGTGGCACCACTTTTTGCCCTTTAAACAGAACAACAGCTCCATCTCCCAATGCTATTTTAATGAATGATTTCGGTAATTTTAACCAAACCGGACGATGAAGTTTCTTTCCTAATAATTTTGAAAAATAACGGTTTGAAATAATTTCGGGAGCTACAAGATTATATACGCCTTTTGAAGCATCATTTTTAAATATATACCAAATAGCTGCAAGAAGGTCATTAATGTGTATAAAAGGGAATGATTGGTATCCATCACCTATAATAGCCCCAACACCACATTTAAATGAAGGTAGCATTTTAGCTAAAGCTCCTCCATTCTTATCCAAAACAACTCCAATTCTAATGATAGCCAATCTCACATTTTCCTGCACTAATGGAGCAATAGCAGCCTCCCAATCCTTGCACAAACTAGCTAAATAATCATATGAAAGTTGATCCGAAAATTCATCGTGCACTTCATATTCATCATAAATACCCACAGCAGAAGCAGATAGTACAATTGGAGGTTTTGATTTCACTAAACTGAATGCATCTACCAATTTTCTTGTTGTATTTATTCTACTATTATAAATTTCTTTTTTATAAGAAGTAGTCCATTTTTTAAGAATAGATGCTCCAGCTAAATTAATTAAAAGATCAGCGCCTTCAATTTTTTCAGCTATATGGCTTAAGTTTTGCTCAAAATCCTTTCGTGATATATTCACAACATCATAACCATTTTCTTTAAAAAACCGGCTGATCCTGGAACCTAAAAAACCGGTACCTCCTGTTAAACAAACTTTCATATAGATGAATACTTTATTTATTTATCTTTTATTCAACAGCTTGATTTCATAAGCTGATCAATCACAATCTTAATATTTGTCCAATCACAAAACGAAGTTATAAATTTAATAAATTCATTTACATTCAATTATAGAACCATATATTCAATCGCAACTTGCACTTTAAATGTCATTATATTTATCCGAATATCGCCTATTTATTTCAGAAATTAATCCTTGTAACCAGATCGTATATGTAAATCTCTTTGTGGAAATGGTATTTCAACTCCATTTTCTCTGAATTTCTTGTCAATTGCAAATCTCAAATCACTTCTTACTTTTTCAACCCAAAATGATTCATCAATCCAAAAAAACAGACTAAAATCAAGAGATGATTCTCCAAAATCATTAAAATACACAAAAGGCTTTGGATTTGTATAAATTTTCTCATTCTCCTGAGCACAATCAATAAGTATCTTCTCAACTAATCGAACATCAGAACCATAAGCCACGCCAACATCTACCTTAAATCGGGTTTTATGTTCGTTATAACTCCAATTTATAACATTCTTTCCAGTAAAATTATTATTCGGAATAATCATTATAATATTATCTCTTGTCAATATTTTGGAGGTCCGCAATCCTATTTCCTGTACTCTCCCAATGATTCCATCTTCAATTTCAACAACATCATTTACACGTATTGTTCCTTCAAAAAGTATAATCAACCCAGAAACAAAATCATTAAACAGAGTTTGTAAACCAAAGCCTAAACCAACAAACAAGGCCGCTGAACCAGCCAATAATACATTTACACTCAAGCCCAGACTCGACAGAATAATAACAATAGTTATTACCCATATAAAATATTTAAGAATTTGAAATATCGTATGCCCTTTACCCCAATCAATACCTTTTTTTCTTATTCTTTCTGAATAAAAAGATTCTATACCCAATAAAGCTATATGTACTGTATAGGCAATAAAGGCTGCCTGTATCAATTTATTTAATGTAATTGGAACTTCCTGGAATTCAAATAGTGTTGAAGAAAATATGAATAATGGGATATGTGCAAATTTTAATACTCCACTAACTAAAATTATAAAAACAACAAAAGTGACCCAATGTCGAATTCCGTTTACTAATGCTTTGGGATAATTCTGAGCCCCTTTTGCCTGTCTAATTACTCTACTTAGGATACGATTAAGGCTGATCAATACAAAAATTGAAACAATTATAAACAATAATAAATATCCAGATATAACGATATCTTTTCCCAAAGTTATTAAAGACTTACTCAGATATTCCTGCACCCTTACTCCTAAAAATTTTAATAATGCAAACACCGATAATACTGAAAATATCAATTGAACGGATTGAGTAATAATTCGCTGAATATTGCTTTTTTTAAGCTTGGATTGCTTATTGATAATAAATGGCAATATTATCCATACAAAAATATTTAATACAACGATAAAAGATATAAGAAGGATGTTGATTGGTTTCATATAAACACTATTTGATGATATTTATCCTGTAGTTTCAAGCAGTTTTTCTAATTCTTCAGGACTCACTCCGTGATTTATTTCTCCTGCATGAAAAAACGATATTTTCCCGGTCTCTTCTGAAACTACGATTGCTGATGCATCTGTAGACTCTGTGACTCCTAAAGCCGCTCTATGTCTAAGACCAAGCTTTTTGGGAAGATTATAATTTTGTGAGACCGGCAAAATACAGCCTGCTGCTTTTATTTTATTTTGTGCAATAATAACAGCCCCATCATGCAATGGACTGTTCTTAAAGAATATATTTTCCAATAGCCTACTGGATATAACTGCATTAACCAGCTCCCCTGTATGAACATAATCCAACATTTGAGATTTTTTGGATATAACAATTATTGCTCCCGTTTTGGTTTTTGATAAATTCTGACAAGTTCGTACTATTGGTTTATTATAAATATTCATAACTCCACTACTGGGACTTGAGAATATTTTTTCAAAAGAAAGCTTATTGGCTATATTATACTTGGTTCCTATCAATAGGAAAAACCTCCTGATTTCCTGCTGAAAAACCACTATTAATGCAATCACACCAACATTTACAATATTATCCAGAATAGTAGCAGATAACTCCATATTCATGGAACGTATAAATAACCAGAAGGCAATAAATGCAAAAAGTCCGAAGAAAATATTTTGTGCAACAGTACCCCGAATTAATTTATAGATTCGGTACATTAGATACGCAACTAATGTAATATCAATTAAATCAATAAATCTAATTTCTAAAAATGTCATCTATTATTATTTACCGATTTCAATTTACTATACAAAGTAATACATTCTTTAGCCTCTTTTACATCATGCACTCTTAATACATTTGCACCATTTTGTAAGGCAACCATATTCAAGGCTGATGTACCATTTAATGCTTCTTTTGGCGAACAACCTAAATATCTATAAATCATAGACTTACGTGACACACCAACCAATATGGGCATTTCAAGAATATTTAACTCCTGCAACCTATCTAATAGTATATAATTATGGTCTAAATTTTTAGCAAAACCAAAACCCGGATCTATAATTATATCATGAACTCCCAATTCATTGAGTTTTTCAACCTTTTCTGAAAAGTAGTCAATGATTTCATAAACAACATCATTTTTATAAGATGGCTTTATTTGCATATTTTTAGGATTACCTTTCATATGCATTATTATATATGGAACATTCAACTGTTGTATTACTGAAAACATTTTCGAATCAAGATCCCCACCTGAAATATCATTAATAATATCTACATTGAATTCTTCAACTACTGCTTTGGCAATGTTTGATCTGAATGTATCAACTGATATGACAATATCGGAATATTGATTTCGAATTACTTTTAAAGCATTTGATAACCTATTTAGTTCCACCTTTTCCGAAACATCATCAGCTCCGGGACGTGAAGAGTAAGCTCCAACATCAATAATATCAGCCCCTTCATCTAACATTTGCCCTACCCTTTGCAATATAAATTCTGATTGCTGGTATTTACCTCCATCAAAAAAAGAATCGGGTGTAATATTTAATATCCCCATTACTTTTGGTGATGAAATATCCAATAGTTTCCCGTTACAGTTAATGCTTGATTTTTTACTTAAAAATCTTGGTATATCGTTCATTCTATAATATTGATTCTCTACTTCCTGATAAATCCAATCCCTAAGACAGATTTATCCTGTAAAAATAATGTATTGAATGAATTTTCAGGCTGAATGATAAATAAACTTTTACTTTTTACTAATGTATGGCAAGTGTTTTAACCTTTTTTCACAAGCCTTGTATTTAAACTTTATACTCCAAACACCCGACTTCATGGACAGGCACTAATTAATTGATTATGAAAGTTCATGAATATGCTAATCATTAGGTACAATACCTTAATTTACCTGGAATGTGACAAATTCAACAATGAATTCAATAATAGAGTACAAATATAAATCGTAAAAGAATAACCGGCTATATCAAATAATTTATAGCCAAAACAGGATCGAATAATTGTATAAAATTCACTTTTTATTTGAATACTTAACCTCAAAAACAGATTTTACAACCCTGTTTTTCTGCGTTTTACAAATATTTTACAATATTTTAATACATCTACATATATATTTTCTTGCATATTTAGATATTTGAATCTATTTTTGAACTCGAATTAAATAGAAAAATATTAAAACTATGCATACAAAATCATTACTAAAAACATTTTTACTGTTATTGAGTATTGGCATAAATACAGTTACTTATGCCGAACCAACTGACACGATGCAAGTATTAACATTACAAGATGTACTATTACTTGCTGAGAAAAACAATTATCAGGTATTAAAAAGCATTCAGGATGTAAAAAGTGCTAAAGCTGACAATCAGCAAGCTTTGGCAGGATATTTACCTTCAGTTGAACTTTCGAATACCTACTCCTCTACAAATGATCCTTTATATTCATTTGGTTCAAAACTTCAGCAACAAATTGTAACTGCTGAAGATTTTAATCCTGCGTTATTAAATAATCCGGGAACAACAAATCATTTTGCAACTGAAATTAAAGTAGAGCAACCCATCATAAATTTAGATGCATGGCTTGGAAAAGGAGCTACTGCACATATGGTTAAAGCTACTGAGTTACAAAATGAATATACAAAAAACCATGTGATGTTTGCAGTAAAGAAAACTTACTTTGCTCTTCAACTTGCAAATAACAGGCATGAGGTTATATCTAAAGCACTGGAAGCCGCAGAAGCTTATTTAAAATTAGCTGAGGACAATCTTAAGCAGGGATACCTGAAAGAGGCTGATGTTTTATCTGTAAAAGTAAGGGTTCTGGATTTAGAGGCACAAAAACTACAAGCCCGAAACCAGATTAAATCTGTTTCTGAGATGCTTAATTTTTTAATGGGCAGATCGATTGAACTACCAATAAAAGTAGCTGATTCAATTGAAAAAACAGATTACAATAAAATGAATAAAATATCAGTATTGAACAGAGCTGATGTTCAGGCAATGCAAAATGGAATGGAGGCTCAAAAACTGATGAGAAAAAGTAACATGATGAAATTTCTTCCCAGAATAAATGGCTTTGGAATGTATCATCTTTATGATTCTGAGTTTGCTGGCTTTAATTCTGACAGTTGGATGCTGGGCATAAATTTACAATGGAAACTATTTAATGGTGGACAAAACATTGGTAAATACAACAAATCAAAAGCTCAATTTCAAAAAAGTGAATTAGCATATCATGAATATCTGGATAAAGGAAATATGGAATTAATGCAGGCGAAAAGAAATATTAATATATACGAAAGTCAACTTCTGAGCTATCAAATGGCTGCATCTCAAGCTAAAGAATCACTTAGAATAAGAAGTGACAGATTTAAAGAAGGACTGGAAAAAACATCTGACTTACTGAATGCGGAAGCTACTTACGCTGAAAGTGAGCTTAAGCACTTGAATGCCATTTACGAATATAACATCTCTGTATTCAGATACGAATTACTTTCCTCAGAATCAGAATTATAAATACAATTAATCAATATAAACCTAAAAAATTAATCAGGCAAAACTGGTATTAACAATGCAAATTATTGAACGAATTAGAGAATAATTGAAATTTGCGTTGGTTATGAAGGTTTTAATAAATATTACAAGTATGAAACTAAGAAATTTAATTACAATAGTTATAGCAGCAGGATTAATCATGCAAGGATGTGGTGAAAAACCTGTTGCACAAGAAAATGAAAAAGGTGTTGCTGTTGAAACGGTGATAGTATCCGCCAGACAAATAGATAAAATATATAGCTTCTCAGGTACTATTTCATCATTAAAAAAATCGACATTAAGTACCCGAATTATGGGACAAATTGGTGAGGTTTTAGTTAAAGAGGGTGACAATGTTGATAAAGGACAGTTACTGGTTTCTATCAGAAGTAAAGATATTAGTGCCCGAAAAAGTCAGGTTGAAGCTAATATTATAGCAGCAAAAGCAGCCTATGTAAATGCAGAAAAAGATTTAGAGCGCGTAACAAACCTCTATGAAACTAAGAGTGCAACAAAAAAAGAACTGGATGACATATCCACTCACTATAAAATGACTAAAGCTCAGCTTGAAGCAGCAAAAAAAGCGAAGGAGCAAGTTGAGGAAACTTTAGCTTACGCAAATATACGCGCCCCCTATTCAGGAGTAATTACTCAACGTTTTGTGGATGCGGGTGATATGGCAAATCCGGGGATGCCTTTAATTGCCATTGAAGCACCTGGAAAATTTGAAGTAATAACCAGAATTCCCGAATCTGAAGTGAATATCATTGAAAAAAACGACACGGTTCAGGTTATGCTTAAAAATTCAGATGAAGTGTTAAGTGGTACGGTATCACATATAAGTCCTTCAAGTCGTTTTTCAGGCTCTCAGTATGATGCCAGAATCCTGTTAAACCCAACTTCTAAACAAGTTAAAATGATACGTAGTGGAATGTTTGCCAACATCATGCTGCCCAAAGGTACTGTGAAGAAAATTTTAGTGGAGAATAATCTTATTGTTAACAGAGGTCAGTTAACTGGCGTATGGACAGTTGGAGAAACAGGTAGTGCACTTTTAAGATGGGTAAGACTAGGTAAAAAGTACGCCAACCAGACTGAAGTACTTTCCGGATTATCTGATGGGGATAAACTCATTGTAAAAAGTGACGACAGGCTATTTGATGGTTTACCTTTAAATCTGAACTAAAAATCAGAATGTAAATTCTAATATCCATAAACCAACATATTCATTCAAAAGAATACAAAATGAAAACAGGATTCGCAGGGTCTTTGGCCCGATTATTTATAAAATCAAAACTTACTCCATTATTGATGGTAGCATTTATCATTATAGGAATGTATAGCTCATATCTTACTCCAAGAGAGGAAGAACCTCAGATTGATGTACCAATTGCCGACATTTTCTTCCGATACCCGGGAGCTAGTCCTAAAGAAGTAGAGTCGCGCATTGTAAAACCGATTGAGAAAATTGTTTCAAATGTTAAGGGCGTTGAGTATGTATATTCCACATCCATGCCTGAACAGGCTATGTTAATTGTTCAGTTTTATGTGGGTGAGGATATTGAACGAAGCCTTGTAAAACTTTACAATGAAATAATGAAAAATATGGATCGAATGCCACAAGGAACATCTTTACCTTTGGTTAAAACACGATCTATTGACGATGTTCCTGTAATGGGACTTACTTTATGGAGCGAAAATTATTCAGATTATCAATTAAAAAGGATTGCTCAGGAATTAAATTCTGAAATTGAGAAAATTACCGATGTATCGGAAACAAAAATTATTGGAGGAAGAAACCGCGAAATACAAGTGGTGCTCGACAGAGATAAAATGGCTGCGTTCAATGTGGATCCATTAATGGTATCACAAATGATTCAGGCCGCCAACCAACAATTTTCTTCCGGCTCATTCAATCAAAAAAATAATGAATACCTAGTGACAACCGGAAAATTCATTGAA
>JBNKGY010000198.1:0-7849 GCA_050290065.1 Marinilabiliaceae bacterium | reverse complement strand
ATGATTCACAGGTGGTAGAAGAATTATTAACCGAAAAAGACAAAGGGCAACCTCTTTATGCTGATAGTGCTTATGGTGGTGAAGAGCAAGAAAAAGTATATACTAAAAAGGAAGTAATTAATAGAGTACATGAAAAAGGCCGCAGAAACAATCCCCTAACTGAAAAGCAAAAAGAAGACAACAGAGAAAAATCTAAAACACGGGCCAGGGTAGAACATATTTTTGGATTTGTAGAAAATAGCATGAATGGTTCAATCGTAAGAACAATAGGTATGGCAAGAGCAAAAGCTAAAATTGGAATGATGAACTTAACTTATAATATTAACAGATGCGTACAGTTAAAAATCAAGGTTTCAATGGGATAGATTTATCCTTACATCAATAAGTGTAAGTGCTAAATAGCTTATAGACAATTCATTACAAAATAGGAGCAATTTTACGATTTTTTGCAATTGAAAAAATCCGCTAATTTAGAAAGTTAAAAACAGGTTTTTAGACGTCCCCATAAGTAAAATAAGGATGCCTGGCAATGTTTGAAATAGTTGACTTTTTAGGATCTATCTTTTTAATCAGTCCAACATTAACACGAAGTTTTTTTTCTATTTGATGAAATACATTGTTAGGCAGCCCATACACTTCTTTAATCTGTTTTATACTATAAAATCCGCCTAACAAGTTTCGAAATTTTACAATTCTTTGAGCATATACACTTCCTACGCCATCTAATTTCTTAAAATCCATTGTGTCCGCTGAATTAATCTCAACTACAATGATCTCCTTATTAGTTTTTCTTTCGTGCCCTGTTGGTATACTATTACTTTTTAACCACTCATATAATCTATGGTCAGTAAAGGATTCTACACTTTTGAGGGGCAGTGATTTTGTAATATAACTCTTAGAAATATGGTTAAAAATAGAATCTCTTAAGCTAAAGGAACTGATATGATTTTGTAAAAAACAACTATCTATTTCATTAAAATTAACCCAATCGACAAGACTTTCTTTAGCTTGAAACTTTTTGTAATCCTGAACTACAGATGGCTCCCAAATTAAATAATCTGATAATTTATCAACGAAGGAGGAATCCATACCATATACCCGATACAAATCCTCCTTTGAACTAAAAGCCTTCACTTTATTACGATAACCGAGAAACGACTTCTTCTGATAATTGGAAAAACCTAATAATTCAAGTTCCTGAGCCGTGACTGTATTGGGATTGAATGAGAACAAGGTATCTTTTACATATCCTTCATCCAGCTTTACTAAACTATCATTTAGAGCTTTAACAGTGGAAATAAATTTTTCTTGTTCCAAAGTATTATTTGACTTGGGCATCCAATAGGTAATGGTTACCCTGAGAAATATCACAACAATGATCAGAATAAATAAAACAACAATTCCTTTTTGTTCATTACGGGTATAATAAAAAAAGTCTTTCCACATTGTGGCTTGGAGGTTAGGTTTATTTGATTACAACATTCGACAAAAGTTATAAAAATATATTACATACAGAAAATGACAATGTAATAAAAAGTAAAAGACTATAAGTCAATAATTATTAACCAGCAGCTCCCATATACTTGTTAACTTGCTCTATTATTCCATATGCAGAAACAATTAAGATAGCAATTGGAGCAATGTATTTTAAGGAAAAATAAATAGCATCCATATACCATATTTTTAATACCCCATGATTTGATAACTCCTTTTTGGTTTTTTCGTAACCATATTTCCATCCAATAAACAATGAGATTAAAGCTCCACCTATTGGGAGAAAAATATTGGCAGCAAAAAAATCTAATGTGTCAAAAAAGTTAAGTCCTAAAAAGACTTCTGAATCCATATGTCCCAAAGACAAAGAGCAAAAGATTCCTACAAAAGAAATAGACACTGTAGCTAAGATAGTTGCAACACGCCTACTTATTTTTAACTCCTCTGATAGAAATGCCACCACAACTTCTAAAATTGAAATGGAAGACGTTAATGCTGCTATTGTCAGTAACAGAAAGAACATTACAGAAAAGATATCTCCTCCAGGCATCTGCATAAACACATTTGGTAATGTCTTAAAAACCAGTCCTGGACCTGCTCCTGCCTTTAATTTAAAAGCAAAAACAGCAGGTAGAATAGCCAATCCAGCTAAAATTGCAATAACCGTATCTGCAATGGTAACCTGAAGAGCCGTTTTTCCCAGGTTATTCTTTTTATCAATATAAGAACCATAAGTAATTAATGTACCCATCCCCAGACTCAAAGAAAAGAACGCATGCCCTAATGCATTCAAAACACCTTCCCATGTAAGCTTTGAAAAATCAGGATTTAAAAAAAACTCAACACCCTTACCTGCTCCTGGTAATGTTATTGACCGAAACACAAGAACGACTAATATTACTATTAATAAAGGCATTAATACTTTTGAATAACGCTCAATTCCCTTATGAATTCCCAACAGAACAATTACTGCAGTTAATAACATAAACACTAATTGCCAAAGAATCGGTTTTACAGATTGCGAACTAAAATCATTAAAATAAGCAGATATTTCTGCCGGTGTTTTTCCAACAAAAGTGCCTTTAACTGACTCTGCTACATAATCCATTGCCCAACCAGCAACAACACCGTAAAAAGATAGTATTAAATAAGCGGCACCAACCCCTAAGAATCCGGTTATGAACCATACAGACTTTGGAGCCAATTTCCTGAAGGCTCCGAATGCATTTCGTTTAGCTTTTCGACCTATTACAAATTCCGATATCATAACCGGAAGGCCTATTGCAATAATAAATCCCAAATAAACAAACAAAAAAGCAGCACCTCCATATTGACCTGTGATATATGGGAACTTCCATATATTCCCAAGTCCAACTGCAGATCCTGCAGCTGCAGCTATAACACCAAACTTACTACCAAAACTATCCCGATTCTTGTTACCTGACAGAGCCATCAATACTTACATTTTAAAATTATGGGGTAAAAAAAAGAAAAAAGTATTTAAAAACAAAGCCCCCATCAAAATGATGAGGGCTTATATGATAAAATACTCTATATTTTACTAAAGTACATCGATACAGTTTAGATCCTGGAAAGCAACTTTTAATCTATCGATTAAAGTTTCCTGTCCTTTTCTCAACCATACACGAGGGTCGTAATATTTCTTATTTGGCTTATCTTCACCTTCGGGGTTACCAATTTGACCTTGTAGATAATCAAATTTATCAGCAGCAAATTTACGAACTCCATCCCAAGTTGCCCACTGAGTATCAGTATCAATATTCATTTTAATAACTCCGTATCCAATTGCCTCACGAATTTCTTCAAGAGTAGAACCAGATCCACCATGGAATACGAAATTCACAGGATTAGAAGCTAAACCATGCTTTTCTTCAATGAATTTTTGTGAGTTATCAAGAATCTTTGGAGTTAAAACAACATTTCCTGGCTTATATACACCATGAACATTACCGAATGAAGCAGCAATAGTAAAGTTTGGACTAACTGATTTTAATGTTTCAAAAGCTTGATTTACCTCTTCTGGCTGAGTATATAATAATGCATTGTCCACATCTGAATTATCTACACCATCTTCTTCTCCACCTGTAATACCAAGTTCAATCTCGATTGTCATTCCAATCTTACTCATTCTTTCAAAATACTTCTTACAAGTAGCAAGATTCTCATCAAGAGGCTCTTCTGATAGATCTAGCATATGAGAACTAAAAAGAGGTTTACCTGTTTCAGCAAAATGCTTTTCACCTGCATCCAAAAGACCGTCGATCCAAGGAAGTAATTTTTTTGCTGCATGGTCAGTATGAAGAATTACAGGAACACCATAAGCTTCAGCAACTAAATGAACATGTTTTGCAGCCGAAACAGCTCCTAATATCTGACCTTTTTGACCTTCTAAACCAATACCTTTACCTGCATAAAATGCAGCTCCACCATTAGATAACTGGATAATAACCGGAGAATTAACCACTTTAGCAGCCTCTATTACTCCGTTAATAGAATCAGTACCAACAACGTTTACAGCTGGTAAAGCGAAACCATTTTCTTTTGCAACCTGAAATAATTTAGTTACATCATCACCAGTTACTACACCTGGTTTTACTACATCTAAAACTCTTTGTTTCATTGTGTATAATATTTAAAAAATTAATGACCTCCCTGTTTATTAACAACAGGCTTGGAATCATAAAAAGTATACTATTTCAATTTTTTTAAGGACAAAACAGATAATTGATAACTTTTACCTGATATTGAATACAAATTATATAAAACTACCCTTGATTTTCTTTCAAATTGATAGTTACTAACAATTTTCGCCAAAAGTACAAAATAAAAACAATTTAGCAGGCTTATTTAGTAAGTGGTTTTAAATGATTATGAGATCCATTTTTAAAACACACTCAAAACCACAACATATAATCCTAATAATGTGACACTTAATAACCATAGAAAAGACAATCATTTTCTAATATTTAGAGTAAATTTAGAATGGATATCCGATTGCAAAATTCAAAGCTAAGTTATTAAAACGAAATCTTCTGTTTGTAAGAACCCATCTTTCTCCGGCAGGTTCTACCGGATCTCTTAACTTAATACCTGTATCTAATCGAAAAATAAAGTATTTCAAATCAAACCGTAGCCCAAATCCTGAACCAACAGCCAATTTATCTGCGAAATCGTTTATTTTAAATAATCCTCCTTCAGGACTTATATCTTTTCTGATAGTATATACATTACCCACATCCAGGAAAAAGGCTCCTTCAAGAATCCAGAATAACTTAAATCTATATTCGGCATTTAGTTCTAATTTAATATCTCCAGTCTGATTATAATAATCTGCTGACTCATCTTTATACGAACCAGGTCCCAACCCTCTAACAGGCCATGCTCTGATACTATTTGCTCCTCCTGAAAAGTATCTTTTTTCAAAAGGTAATACATCCAAATTTCCATAAGGATATCCTACTCCTAAGTAAAAGCGATATGCCATACTATTTATTCTGTTGAGATAATGATGATATCGCACATCAATATCACTCTGAATATATTGTGCATATCGAATCCTCAGTACATCATAATAACCACTACTAGTTTTTGAATCAATGGATTTTGATATTAGGTTTAACATATTCCCTGCCTCTTCCAAATTCCAATTGAGATATAAAAAGTTCTTTCTTTTATTCAACTCTTGTTGATTATATACCAATGAATAAGTTGTATTGGTTATTAAGTGATCGCGATAGGAATATTCAAGATAACTGCCTTTTATATTGTTAAAAAATTGTTGATCGACGGTAGGAATTACGACAAAATTGATTCCAAGTGGAGTTACCTGATGACTTGTTCTTTTACTTGAACTCCATAAATAACTAATCTTTCCATTAGCAATTGTTCGTGTATAATCTGGGCGACGCTGAAAATTCAGCGCTGCAGAAAGTGATGTTTTAGGATTAAAACGCTGACGAAATCCAGTAACCTTAAAAGGCATCCAAAACTTTGGAAAAACGATCCTCCCCTCTCCCTCGACAGCAAGAGTGTTAAATTGCTCACTTTGCCGATTTAATTGATTTTGCATTGAAACACCAAAATTAAAGGTAAATTCTTCGGCTCCTTTAAAAATATTTTTATGCTGATATTTCAAATTACCTCCTGCCCCAAGATTCCCAGATGAGTTCAACCCCTCTAAATCAACTGAATACGATTGGTACTTAGCTGGCACTAACTGAATATAACAATTCAACCATTTCCCATCACTTTCCGGAGAATCTTTCGTTCCAACTTCTTCAAATCGAATATTAATGAATCGATAAATACGAAGACTGGATAAAAGCGTTTGAGTTTTATCAACTAAACTTGCTTGAAACAATTGACCAGGTTTAATATAGGTTGAATTTAGGAGTACTTCAGGTTTTACTTTAACTTCATCAATGTATAAAAAATGACAATCACCATAAATTAAAGTATCAAATTCGGAAAAATATTTATCCCGCTCATTTAGTGCCCTATGTGTATCAAATCCCATCCTAAAGAATACATCCTTGATTCGATATTGGGAATGATTAAAAACAGTATCTCTATTTTTACTGATTTCTTTTCTTATATTTTTTATCAGTACGGAATCACTAACCTGAAAATTACCCTGAGTACTATCAGCCTTAAAGTATATAAACTCTTTGGAGAAATTATAATATCCATGATTTCGCAAATTTCTGGTAATACGATCTCTTTCTGCATCATGTATGGCAACACTAAATGGTTTACCAATCTTCAACTGTGTATCTTCAATATTTAATTTTACCAGACTATCTATTTTTGCATCTTCAGCCTTAAAAGCAACACGATTTAGTTCAAACTGATCTTTGGCTTCTATTATATACTTTACTTTAACTTTTTTTCTCCTCCTTTTTACAATGGCTGTATCAATCACTCCTGCATGAAAATAACCGTTATTTTGCATAAACATGGTCAATTGATCCTTTGATTGCTTAGCCAACAATTCATCGTAAAGCACCGGTTGTTCGCCAATACGGCGAAACCATTTATTGATACCTTTTGTACTATCTTTGCCAGCAAGATTATAAAGCCACAAATGAAATTTAAACATTCCGAATATCTGAACGTTTGGTTTTTGCTTTATATATGGATAAAATCTTTCTTTAGAGATATTATGTGCATCGTTATCAATAACAACTTTATCCAGCAGATATTCATTCTCGGGTATATTTTTAACCGAACTACAACTACTCACAAGTAATAGCAACAAACTATATAAGAGAAACTTTTTCAATCTATCTGAAAACTTTTGGTGAAATTTATAGAATATCAACGAAATAAGAAGCACTATTTGATAAGATACATCAAAATTTATGCAAAAATATCTAATTCAATTTAAATACAGTAAATTTGCCCAACTCAAATGACAAATAAATTCCAATTGTATCTGGAGATATTAATTTTTAATAAATGATTAGTCAAAACAGGATTAAATTAATCAACTCTTTATCTAAGAAAAAATTCAGAGATATTAACCACCTTTTTATTGCTGAAGGAGAAAAACTGGTGAAGGATTTATATCAATCCGGAATAAAACTTAAATGGATATATTGTTTAGATGAATGGATTGAGAATCATACAGAAATCAAAGGAAACGAGATTATTAGAACCTCAAATCAGTATTTAAAAAAAATATCACAATTAAAAACGCCCCCTCCTGTAATTGCAATATGTGAAATACCTCAATATAATATCTCAAAGATTAATTTTTCTCATTTACTAACGATTGTATTGGACGATATTCAAGACCCCGGAAATATGGGAACCATTATTCGGCTGGCTGATTGGTTTGGCATTGAAAACATAATCTGTTCGAAAGATACAGTGGATGCATATAACCCGAAAGTTATTCAGGCTACAATGGGTGCCATTGCAAGCGTAAAAGTTCACTATACCGACTTAGTTAACTTTTTTAATCAAGAAAAAAATAACACTCCTATTTTCGGCACTTTCCTTGATGGAGATGATATTTACAATCAAAAACTTAGCGAAAACGGTTTTATTGTGATGGGCAACGAGGGTCAAGGGATATCGTCGGAAATCGAAACTCTTGTTTCAAACAAACTACTCATTCCAAACTTCTCTGGCAACAAAAATTTGTCAGAATCATTAAATGTATCTACTGCAACTGCTATTACATTATCTGAATTTAAGCGGAGAAAACATTAAATACAACTTCACACTTTCAATTAATCTGACCCATATTACCTTACTAACCTGAGTTCGATATAAAATTAATGGCTCAAATCGCTTATAAATATTGAGTTTCAAGGAATGTTTGCGAAAG
>JBNKGY010000197.1:0-7851 GCA_050290065.1 Marinilabiliaceae bacterium | reverse complement strand
ACAGAAAACGGTGTAGGCGAAACATCAATTAAATTCTTAAAAATGTTAGATGGTTCTATTTTAGTTTCTGTAGCATAAAACTCTATGCAATAATTTAATTCATAAATATCGCCCTTATGAATATGCGATAAAATACTCTCTACTGCCCTACAATACTGCTCTTTTGATACTCTGGCACAAAAAGATACAGCTTCCACAGGTTTGTTTTCACATTGTAACTCTACAATATTTCTGACAAATCTTAATGAAGTTTCTTCTGTATCCATATCTGCTAAATACTCAATTGTCCAAACATCATTTTGAAGAGTCAAAACATATCTAGGCTGATAAAATAACAAAATTGGTAAAGCTAAGCCATCATGATTAACGGAGTATAATTGTTCAATGCTATTTTTTACATCATAGGAAAAGTATCCCATAAGCCAATCTTTATTATCCACACGATAATCTTCTAACTTTTTTAAATCGCCAGAAATTACTTCTACAGCATCAAAACCAGCTAATAATTCAAAACTGTGGTATGCGACCTTAGATTGTTGTGTATGATAATGGTTACAACTATCATATACTGAAGCAAAATTGAACTTATCACAATAACTCACAAGGGAATTCTTAAATAACCCATTATCTTCAACCTCAAAAGAAATTGCTTTTCTCATGCCGCAAAATTAAAAATATTTAAACAACAAATAGGCTATAATAACAAAAAGAGGCTGCCTTCTTGGAAGAAGACAGCCCCTTTATTATAGTATTCAATTTCAGACTTTTTTAAATCACTTACAACCTAGTTCAAGGTGGCATCTAAAGTAACTGTAGTTCCTTTATACAATCTTGAAATTGGGCAATTTGTTTTAGCTGTATTTGCTAATTCTTCAAATTTTTCTTGTGACAAACCTTCACATACAACCTTACTTGTTAGTGCAATTGATGTAATTATTGGTCCAACATCATCACTTCCAAGTGTAACTTCAGCCGTTGTTTCAACTGATTCAGGAGTTAAACCCTCACCACTTATTAAAGCAGCCAGAAACATTGAAAAACAACCGGCTTGAGCAGCACCTACAAGTTCTTCTGGATTTGTACCATCACCTTCTTCAAATCTTGATTTAAAAGTGAAAGGACCATTATAGTTTGCAAAAGTCATTACGCCATTACCTTCTTTCAAAGTGCCGTTCCATTTTGCATTTGCCTTTCTTACTGACATAATCTTGATTGTTTATTATTTGTTTGAAAGAAATTCAGCAATACCTTCCTGAGAAGCTGTTAGTCCCTTGTCACCAGCATGCCAGTCGGCAGGACAAACCTCTCCGTTCTCTTCGAAAAACTGTAATGCGTCAATCATTCTCAATGTTTCTTCAACACTACGCCCTAAAGGCATATCATTAACTACCTGATGACGAACGGTTCCTTCTTTATCAATTAGAAACAATCCACGATATGCCATTGGTGTACCTTCAAACACAAGCTGACCGGCATCATTATAATCATATTCACCAGCTAATACATCATAATTCTCAGAGATTGTCATTGAATTATCTGCAACTAAAGGAAAGTTAACTCCTTTAATACCACCATCTTTTTTTTCTGTCTGTAACCACTTCCAATGTGAAAATGCTGAATCTACTGAAACTCCTATAACTTCAACATCTCTCTTTTCAAATTCAGCAATTTTTTCCTGAAAAGCAATGATTTCAGTTGGACATACAAATGTAAAATCTGCAGGATAAAAGAATAAAACCACATTCTTTTTGCCTACAAATTGATCAAGAGAAAAATTCTCTACTATTTCACCACCATTAACTACTGCTTCTGCACTAAATGAAGGTGCTTTTTTACCTACTAATACTGCCATGATTAAAATTTGTTTATTTTTTGTAAAACTATTTATTTCTAAAGCGAAACAAATGTAGCACTAAAAATGTTTGACACAAAATAATTAAGTATTTTTTTACTCAATAGCCAATTAGATCTATTTCATGCTGAATATCTGCACATTAGACCACAATAAAAAAGGATAAAAAATAATTTATTTTTATCCTTTTTTACCTTTATCAAGGTATTAATCCGTTGTTTCACTTTGGCCTAGCGCAACTAATTCTATTAACTTAATAATTACCGCAACAGCCTTTTCCATGCTTTCTAACGGAACAAATTCAAATCTTCCATGAAAATTATGCCCTCCTGCAAAAATATTTGGAGTGGGTAACCCCATAAAAGATAATCTTGAACCATCTGTACCTCCACGAATTGGCTTAATTAGCGGCTTAACACCAACCAGTTCCATTGCTTTTTCAGCCTGATCTACAATATGCATGATAGGTTCTATTTTCTCACGCATATTATAATACTGATCTTTAATTTCAAGATCTACAGTTCCCTGTCCGTACTCATGATTTACCTTACTAACTATATGCTTCAATTCCTTTTTACGGTCTTCAAATCGATCCCTTCTAAAATCACGAATTATATAAGTGAGCTCACTTTTCTCCACCTCTCCATTAAACGATATTAAATGAAAAAAACCTTCATAATCCGAAGTATGTTCAGGAGTTTCAACTCTTGGAAGCATAGAAACAATCTGATTAGCTATCCGAATGGAATTCCGCATTTTATTCTTTGCATATCCCGGATGAACATTTCTGCCTTTAACAGTTATTTTTGCCATTGCAGCATTAAAATTTTCATATTCCAGCTCACCAATCTCACCACCATCCATTGTATAAGCATACGAAGCACCAAATGCCTCAACATCAAAATGATCAGCTCCTGCACCGATTTCTTCATCAGGAGTAAAACCGATTCTTATTTTACCATGCTTAATTTCAGGATGATTAATAAGATATTCAGCAGCAGTGACAATTTCAGCAACACCTGCTTTATCATCTGCTCCTAATAAAGTTGTTCCATCAGTAGTTATTAAACTCTGACCTTTATACTTTTTCAGTTCAGGGAACTCATCAGGACCCAGTACTACATTAAGCTCTTTATTTAATACAATATCTCCCCCATCGTAATTTTCAACAATCTGAGGTTTTACATTTTTCCCAGTAAAATCAGGACTCGTATCCACATGAGAAACAAAACCAATTACAGGCACTTCATAATCTACATTTGAAGGAATAGTGGCCATAACATAGCCATTGTCATCCAAATTGACATCCTCCAATCCAATTTCCTTTAGTTCCTCAATAAGTTTTTCTGAAAAAATCATTTGACCGGGAGTTGAAGGAGTCAAACCCGTATCCGTATCTGACTGAGTATCAATTGTCACATACTTTAAAAATCTATCTTTTATTTGAGTCATTTTTTAAATATATTTCTGCATTTCTAAAAATAGTGTTAAATGGCTCAAAAACAAAAAAGGGAAGTCATTAAAATAACTTCCCTGATAAATATCATAGTCGGAATAAACGTTTCCTTATCATATCAGTATGCTTTCGCAAATAAAACTCTTTGAGCAGATGGCTCACCTGTAACCATACATTTACCTGGAGTTTTATCTCCGTCCAAAGGAATACATCTGATAGTAGCCTTTGTTTCATCTTTGATTTTTTGTTCTGTTTCAGAAGTACCGTCCCAATGCGCTAAAACAAAACCACCTTTATCATTAAGAACTTTCTTAAACTCATCATATGAATCAACCTCTGTAGTTTTCTCAGTTCTAAAATCAATAGCTTTATTATATATACTTTCCTGAATCTGCTCCAACAAATCAGAAACATACTCATCTACTCCATCAATAGAAACCACCTCTTTTGTTAGTGTATCTCTTCTCGCAACTTCAACAGTATTATTCTCAATATCACGAGGACCAACTGCTAAACGAACAGGTACACCCTGAAGTTCATATTGAGCAAATTTCCAACCCGGCTTTCGGTTATCACTATCATCAAACTTAACCGAGATACCTTTTTGTTTCAATTTAGCAACAACATCATTTACAACATTAGATATTTTAGCTAAATCTTCATCACTCTTATAAATGGGTACAATTGCAACCTGTATTGGAGCTAATTTAGGAGGAAGAACTAATCCATGATCATCTGAATGTGCCATTATTAATGCACCAATTAAACGTGTTGAAACTCCCCATGATGTGGCCCAAACATAATCATCCTTGCCCTCTTTGGTTGCAAATTTAACATCAAAAGCCTTAGCAAAATTTTGCCCTAAGAAATGAGACGTTCCAGACTGCAAAGCCTTTCCATCTTGCATCAAAGCCTCAATTGTATAGGTTTCCAATGCTCCGGCAAATCGCTCATTATCAGTCTTTAAACCTTTCACAACAGGTACTGCCATAAACTTTTCTGCAAAATCAGCATATACCTGAATCATTGTTTCAGTTTCTTTAATGGCCTCTTGTTTTGTGGCATGAGCAGTATGTCCTTCTTGCCATAAAAATTCAGCAGTTCTTAAAAACAAACGTGTACGCATTTCCCAACGAACAACATTAGCCCATTGATTACACATAATGGGTAGATCTCGATAAGACTGAATCCAGTTTTTATATGTATTCCATATTATTGTTTCGGACGTTGGTCTAACAATCAATTCTTCCTCTAGTTTGGCGTCCGGATCAACTACAACACCATTTCCATCAGGATCATTTTTTAATCGATAATGCGTTACAACTGCACATTCTTTCGCAAACCCATCTACATGGGCAGCTTCTTTACTAAAAAAAGATTTTGGAATAAACAGTGGGAAGTATGCATTTACATGACCTGTTTCTTTAAACATTATATCTAATTGCTGCTGCATTTTTTCCCAGATTGCAAATCCATAAGGTTTAATAACCATGCAACCTCTTACTGCTGAGTTTTCAGCTAAGTCAGCTTTAATTACCAATTCATTATACCACTGCGAATAATCAACACTTCTTTTTGTTAATCCCTTTGCCATATGTTGTTCATGTTTTCAAAATCCATCAAAGTACTATCTAATGTAAGTACCTGATTTACTTAATGAATTATTTAAATTTTATTTATTCTAAATGAATGGGCAAAAGTAACAAAAAATACATCATAATTGTACATCTTATACAATCAAAATACCGATACAAAGGCACTATAGGATTTTCATCTATATTTTTTTTCGAGTGCTCTCTTTGCCTATGGTCATTTTACCTTGTATATCATCTTTTTACGACAATGAAAATTCCAAAATAACGATCATATTCATTTGATCAATATAACATTACTGAAAATCTTCTGATTTAATGAGCTTAATTCCAGCTTTGATCATCTTATCTTTGGCTTGTTTTTCAGATTGTGAATCAGGTTCTACTGCAGCAATTGCATCTTCCAGAATATATGTATTAAACCCATTTTCAATACTATCCATTGCTGTATTTAGAACACAATACTCAGTTGTTAATCCAACAATATATATATCGGTAATTTTATGATTATGAAGATATTCTACCAGGTTTTCGTTTGAAGATTCAAAGGCTGAATATCCATCATCTTTATCATTAGTTCCTTTACATAATTCAATATTCACTTTTGACACATCAAAATCATTATGGTATTGAGCTCCTGGCGTATCCTTTACACAATGCACAGGCCATTTTTTAAAGTGGACAGTTTGTTCAGGATGTACATCTCTTGATGCAATAACCGTTTCAAACTTTCCCATTAAATTATTTATTAAAGGCACTATTTTATTTGCATTAGGTGCTGGTAAAGCCCCTCCAGGACAAAAATCAACTTGCAGATCAACTACTAGTAACGCTTCCATAATTTTTGTTTTAAAAGTTCCTGAGTTGCTATTAAACTAATTCCTAAGCCAACTTTATAAGTTTGTGGAGAATTAAGTCGCTTAATACTATCTGGCAATTGATGTATTCTTTTTTGAGAAAATCTGGATATTTCATAAACATCTTCAACCATTCTCATTCTTTTACCATTTAGCATTACCCTTTCGATAATCTTCTCACATTCAAGTTCTTTAATCTTAATTTGAATATCAGTTTTATTTACATGATATATAACTTTAGGAGTTCCTTTTTCAGCCAATTCAATACCATCAGCATAAAAAGTATTATTATTCGGATTCAGATACCTATAAATACTCTTTATTCCCGGCAAAGTCATCTTTGAAATATTGTCAGATATCTTTAGTGAGGGTTTGTGATTTATCTCAACTAACTTATACACACCATCAAGTGCAGCTTCATCTTTACCTGTAACCAACGCTGTCCCCACACCAAAAGCATCAATGGGAGCATTTTGATCCCTCAGGTTTTTTATTGCATATTCATCTAACTGATTTGAAACAAAAACCTTAACATATCCTAGCTGAGCTTCATCCAATTCTTTCCTCACTGCCTTACTTAATAAATTTAAATCGCCACTATCCAAGCGAACCCCAACTAATTTTGAACCGTGGATTTCTAAATATTTTGCAACTTTTATGGCATTTACAATTCCACTTTGTAACGTACTATAGGTATCCAATAATAACACTGATGAATTTGGAAAATATTTAGCAAATTCAAAAAATGCATCAGACTCATCACCAAAAGCCTGAACCCATGAATGAGCCATCGTGCCAGTTGATTTTAAGTTGAAATGAAATGCACTATAGGTATTCGATGTGCTACTAACTCCACCAATGATGGCAGCCCTACTGGCATGAATAGCTCCAAATCCCTGTGCCCGTCGCAAACCAAAATCGATTAACAACTTATTGCCTGCCACATATTTCATTCTGGAAGATTTAGTGGCAATAAGCGATTGAAAATTTAAAATATTCAATAATAAGCTTTCCACTAACTGACATTCAATAATATTTCCCTCAATTCTTACAACTGGTTCATTTGGAAATACTACTTCACCTTCTCTCACGGCAAAAACATTTCCGGTAAATTTAAAACCTCTTAAAAATTCAATAAACTTTGAATCAAAACCAATTGAATGAAGGAAAATACAATCATCCTCCTCAAATTTTAATTTTTCAAGTATTTCTAACAGATTTTCAAGACCTGCAAAAACAACATAACCGCCACCAAACGGATTTTTTCGAAAAAAGTAATCAAAAGAAGATGTTTCATTTTGTTTTCCGGAAAGAAAGTAACCCTGGGCCATAGTAAGCTCATAATGATCTGTATAAAGTCCGATGTTTTTTTCCGGAAAAGACATGATAATTATTAAGTGATTACAAGAACAAAAGCTGAATAGTATTCTCAAAAATTACAGAAGTTGTCAATTTCCTCATCCTATATTGCTCATTTTAATTGTGTCATTACAGATCAATTACAATCTATTAAATTAAATTAAATTAAATTAAATTAAATTGATAATCAAATATTTAATGCAAATGTACATACACAATTACTATAATAGCAAATCATCAATTTTTGCAGCTAATATAAAATCATTTTCTGATAACCCATTAATAGCATGTGTACTCAATTCCACCTCAACAGACCTGGTATGTATACCCAAATCAGGATGGTGTTTTTCATTTTCTGCTATCGATGCAATTTCATTAGCAAAGTTCATTGATTCCCGAAAATTTTTAAAAGAAAACTCCTTTCTAATCTTTTTATTATCCACAACATTCCAGCCCATTTCGAGTTTTTCAATAAAGGTTTCAATTTCCTTTTTTCCAAGAGGCTCTACTCCCCCTTCACATGGAACACAATATTTCTCTTTTAATTCCATAACACAATAATTTATCGATTCATGTAACTTATTTTTTCAATGATCAACATTTTATATCAACCTGAAACATTGTTCTAACGAATACCTTAAAATAAAAATTTAATGAGGTAAATTCAAAAAATTAATCGAACTCAGGTTATTAATAAAACAGTTTAGATGTAATTTTGGTTTATTTTCTACCTTT
>JBNKGY010000196.1:0-7854 GCA_050290065.1 Marinilabiliaceae bacterium | reverse complement strand
ATGTCTCAAAAATTTATATTGTAAATCAATCATTTACTGAAATTTGAGCTCGCTAATTTTAATCGAACTCAGGTTATCAATACAAACACCTCAATTTGAAGCACCTAAATTGCCTTTTGCAGTTTTTATCTTAAGAATTTCAATTCCTCCCTAAAACCCCTCAATATCTCTTTGTACAATTCGATACAATTAGGTAATTTTACGCGAATCAATTCACAATACATATTTTCTTAACTCTTATTGAAAAAATATAATTCTAACAAAAAAGCATGATTATCGAATGATCAATTGCGCATAACTTATATATTACAGCGTAATTGAAAATGATTATTTATGCCTTTCAAATTTTCCTGAAATACAAAAAGGAAAAGTTATACGACAAAAAAAAATTTAAACAAATGAAACATACACTAGTAATCACAATTCTTCTTTCAATCCTGTTTTCGAGTTGCAAAACAACTCCAAGCTCAACAAAACCAACTCCTTCAGGTAATGCCGGAGTGATGATTATGGTGATGAATGATAAAATTAAAGAGTCTGAAGCCGGTAAAAAACTTTGGGAAATGATGGTACAACCTATGATTGGACTGCCTCAGGAAGAGCCAATGTTTGATGTATCAATAATTCCACATCGATCTCTGTCAGATTTTATGAAGACCTACCGTAACCTGATTATGGTTGAGGTTGGAGAAAGTGTACAGAAAGAGGGTATTAAATTTTACAGAGGTACCTGGGCTAAACAACAAGCTCTTGTACGTATATACGCCAAATCTACCAAAAGTATGTTAAAGTTGGTGGACGACAACGAATTAAAGCTTGTTGGATTTTTCACAAAAGCAGAACGCGAAAGATTGCTTACCTATTACAAATCTACATTTAATCAATTACTAACCGATAAGGTAAAAAACGATTGGAATTTTAATTTAAACATTCCTCGTGATTTTAAATTGAGGAAAGAGGACAAAGACTTTTTATGGATGTCTCAGGAAACACCGAAATCGAGTCTGGGTTTAATCATTTATCAATTTGATTATGTTGGAGAGGGTTCTTTTTCCAGAGAATATCTTTTAAATAAAAGAGACGAGATTCTTATGAATCAGGTTCCCGGAGAACACAAAGGCTCTTATATGACAACCGAACATCAATTCCCTGTAAACTATCAGGTAATATCAACACCGCATGATAGCAGTACCGTTGTATTGCGTGGTTTATGGAAAGTACAGGGAGATATGATGGGTGGTCCGTTCATTTCTATGGTGCATCATAATGCTGAAACCAATAAAGTAATTGTTACGGAAGGATACTCCTACTACCCTGAAAAAATTAAAAAAAGAAATATGATTCGACAGCTGGAAGCCATTCTTCAGACCTATAAACCTTTAAACGAAAATAAATAAATGGATTTTCCTGCCACCTCAAGAGATGATTTAAAGAAAGCCTCTCGTAAAAACGATTTAATTGTTGAAACAGGGAGACAAATTCAGAAAGATTTTGCTGAATTCGGGATTGATATTTCATTCTCAGGTAATGCGGTTTTATTTTATGATGAACTCTTTGGTCAGATGAAACACCATGTGGAAAAATTATTTACAGAAAGCATGGAGCGTTTCATGCATTTTTTATATCGTATTGATATTAGTCAAACCCAAATTGCTCAATATGAAAATGAAATGAAAGATGCAGGCTATGACGAAGTAATTACAGAATTAATTATCCATCGGGAGTTAAAAAAAGTGATCACACGAGATTATTTCAGGCAACAATCTCAAAATAATCCTGATTCAAAAGAACTAAATGAGTAATAATCAGGTTAGGTATAAAACTAACATTTATATTACAACAACATATTGACACTAATATTATGCAACCAACTATAAGAAAAGCAATTGATGTTAATCAGCAAAACAACCTGGTTTTTTTAGTTGATGATTTAACGCTACTAAATGATTTTGGATTCGATGAGAAGGAAATCGATTACATAAAAAATAAAATATCGAAAAAAGAATCACTCATTCATTTAAATAAATTGACACAACAAATCTTTATTCTTTATTCCACTGAAAAAGGAAATGAAGAAAACGAGAAAGTCAGGAAGAATGGGAATTCCATTTTTAAAAAATTAAAAAATGAGGAAGCTGACAAAATCGCAGTTGTTGACATTTTAGGTGATAAAGATATAGTAGTTTCACTGCTTGATGGGATTGTGTTAAGCACCTATAGTTTTGAACATTACAAAACAGAAAGTAAGGATGAGAAAAAATCACTGGATGAAATTACAGTGTCCAGTCCTGCTATAACAGGATGTGAATTAAATGAGCTAAATAACTTATATGAAGCAGTATTTAAAACCCGAGACCTTGTAAATCAGCCTGTAGATCGATTAAATGCCGTTCAGCTTGCTGACTATATCCTCGAACATTCCGAATCAGCAGGATACAAGGCCAAAGTTTTTAACAAAGAAAAAATTAAAGCGCTTAAATTTGGTGGTTTATTAGGTGTCAATAAAGGAAGCATCGACCCTCCAACATTTACAACAATGGAGTGGAAACCTGATAATGCGGTAAATGAAAAACCATATGTACTGGTTGGCAAAGGTGTGGTTTTTGATACTGGCGGTATCAATTTAAAAACCCCTCCTGGAAGTTTGGATACCATGAAATGCGACATGGGAGGAGCGGCTTCTGTTTTTGGAACCA
The DNA here is from genome assembly GCA_050290065.1 of Marinilabiliaceae bacterium. Taxonomy (GTDB): domain Bacteria; phylum Bacteroidota; class Bacteroidia; order Bacteroidales; family Marinilabiliaceae; genus Saccharicrinis. The sequence goes on along the minus strand of JBNKGY010000196.1, from coordinate 5,158 downwards.
TCATGGCATTAGCCAAAAACAATATTCCGGTTAATATTATTGGTTTGATTCCTGCCACCGATAACCGACCGGGAGAAAATGCATATGTTCCTGGTGATATATTAACCATGCATAACGGTTTAACAGTTGAAGTATTGAACACCGATGCGGAAGGAAGGTTAATATTGGCTGACGCCTTGAGTTATGCCAACAAATATGAACCTGAACTCATTATTGATTTAGCTACATTAACCGGATCTGCAGTAATGGCTATTGGTGAATATGCCACCGTAGGAATGGGAACGGCCGACGATGAAATTTTTAACGAATTGGAAAAGCAAGGATATTCAACACATGAGAGAGTGGTTAAATTTCCTTTCTGGAGTGACTATGATGAGTTAATTAAATCGGACATTGCTGATATTAAAAACATTGGAGGACGAGAAGCAGGAGCTATTACTGCCGGAAAATTCCTTTCGAATTTTGTAAAACATCCCTGGGTTCACCTGGATATAGCAGGTCCTTCATTTCATCTAAAAGAAAGTAGTTACAGAGGAAAGGGTGCATCAGGTGTAGGAGTTCGTTTGTTATACAACTTCTTTAAATCAATAGCTTCAAAATAAAAAAAGCAATATTTGAGCTGATTCTTTGTCAAAAATAACGATATTTAACGCCAATCATCAAAAAATGGCAAAATCATAGCCATTCATAAAAAAGAATACATGAGAACAGATAAGATAAGAGTGGGAATAACCCATGGTGACATAAATGGAATTGGATACGAGATTATTTTTAAGGTTTTGAGCGACATCAGAATGTTTGAATTTTGCACTCCGATTATTTATGGCTCTTCAAAAATTGCCGCTTATCATCGCAAAACACTAAATATTTCAAATTTCAGTCTCAATAATATTAAAGAAGCCGATGAGGCTCACACCAAAAGAGCTAACATTATAAACTGTGTGGATGATAACATCCGTGTGGAACTGGGCAAGGAAACTAAAATGGGTGGAGAAGCTGCATATTCAGCTCTTAGTAAAGCCGTTAGCGACCTTAAAAAAAATAAGATTGATGTTTTAGTTACTGCTCCTATACATAAAAAAAATATTCAGTCCGACGAATTCAAATTCCCGGGACATACCGAATATCTTGAGTCTGAATTTGGCGGACAAGGTTCTCTTATGCTTTTGATAAGTGATGTAATGAAAGTTGGTGTTGTTACAGGCCATGTACCATTAAAAGATGCACCGGAGCTCATTACAAAAGAAAAAATTGTTGCTAAGCTTAAAATTTTAAATAAAACGCTGAAAGAGGATTTTACTATCCGCAAACCAAAAATTGCCGTATTAGGATTGAATCCGCATGCCGGAGATAACGGACTCATTGGAAAGGAAGAAAAAGATGTTATTATTCCTGCCATCGAAGAAGCAAAGAGCAAAGATATTATGGCATTAGGGCCATATCCTGCAGATGGATTCTTTGGTTCAAACAACTTATCTAAGTTTGATGCAATTCTGGCTATGTACCATGATCAGGGATTGATACCTTTTAAAACCATTTCATTTGCTTCTGGTGTAAACTTTACAGCTGGTCTTCCAATTATCAGGACTTCTCCAGATCACGGAACAGCATTTGAAATAGCCGGCCAGGGTGTTGCTAATGAAGAATCTTTCCGTCAGGCTTTATATTCAGCAATTGACATCTTCAAAAATCGTAGCTCGTATAAGGAATTGTCTAAAAATCCACTAAAATCTTATGATATAAGTAAAATGGATGATAAATTGGACGAAAGGCTTCCTGAGGAACCAAAAGAAACAGAAATTTAGATCCATTATCAAGATATTGGAATAAATTTTGACAGTCTTGGGACAATGATGCTGTTGCATATGTGTATACGTTAACATTAAAAATCACATAAAGATTTTTAATGTGGTTTCTTGATTATTTATTGTCAGTAAAAGTGCGTTTACTTAACAATAACTCCCATATCATTAGGCTTATGCAGGCTACAAATTGATTAATCAGAGTGTTATGGGTTTCAAATGTTAAAAACACAACTTTATTCAATAATTACAAAACAAAATCAACCTATCAACGTATTGCTAATACGCTATAGCTAATCAATTCTTATTTAGATTAATGCTATAGGATATTTAACGTCAAATTACAGAGCGAAAATTCAAGGGGGGAGATAATCATGAAGAATTATAAATCAAATTCATATATACCAGTTTTAACTGTTTCAACTAGTATCATTGCTGTCTTTATCGTTTTTAATCTATTTACATTTTCTTCCGACCTTACGGTCGATGCGGTTAATGAGGAAGTATCTTTTGATGATAATTATTCCATATCCTCATTAGATATCCCTGATGACCTGACCTTTGCAGGCGAACATGTTCCTGTGGAAAAACATTGGGTAAAGGAAAGTCTTGATCGTGAACTTTTAATTAATACATACTGGCAATCTCAAACCGTATTGTTTATTAAAAGATGTAATCGTTTTTTCCCGGTAATTGAACCGATATTAAAAGAACAGGGAGTTCCTGACGATTTTAAATATCTGGCTGTCATTGAAAGTGGATTAATGCCCCGATCTGTTTCTCCCGCAGGAGCCTCAGGTATTTGGCAATTTATAACTTCAACCGGCAAAGAATATGGACTGGAGATTAACAGCGAAGTAGACGAACGTTACCACCTTGAGAAATCAACCATTGCAGCTTGTAAGTTCTTCAAAAAATCATACAATAAATACAACAACTGGACATTGGCTGCTGCCTCTTACAATGCAGGGAAAAGAGGAATCTCAGAACAATTAGACCGTCAAAAAACAGATAATTATTTTGACCTTTTACTAGGTGAAGAAACCGGCAGATATGTGTATCGCATAATAGCGGTTAAAGAAATTATTTCTCAACCTGAAAAATATGGATTTCATGTAGAAAAGAAAGATCTATATCCTGTAATACCAATCAAAACTATTTCAATAGATAGTACCATTACAAATTTTGCCGATTTTGCATCCGGTTATGGTATTTCCTATAAAGAATTAAAAGATTTAAATCCATGGCTTCGCGACAACAGTTTGCAAAACAGATCAAAAAAACATATTATATTGATCTACCACAGCATACCGCATCATCCAGGACGTCCGGGGTGGACATTCAGGAATTAAGTCCTGCCTACCATAAGCAAAACAAAGAAATTAAGCTCAAAAATCAATCTATTATTGTTCAATAGCTTGCAGCCTGAGTTCGATTTGAATTTTAGAATTCAGGTTAGCATCTTTTAGCATACCCACAGGCCATATTCCTGTAAATGTTTTCTATCTTTGCTTACTTAATTTTTTGGGAAAATTATTGTAAGCTTTATGAAAGAAAATACAAATACATTGAATACCGGGAATGAGGATATAGTGGAGGAAGGCTTTGTATCTGTAATGGGTGCAAGAGTGCATAATTTACAGAATATTGACATTGATTTTCCCCGAAACCAATTAGTTGTAATTACAGGATTGAGTGGTAGTGGTAAATCCTCTCTTGCTTTTGACACGATATATGCTGAAGGACAAAGAAGGTATATTGAAACCTTTTCTGCTTATGCCAGACAATTTTTGGGTAACATGGAACGTCCGGAAGTGGATAAAATCACCGGTCTGAGTCCGGTAATTTCTATCGAACAAAAAACCACTAATAAAAATCCCAGATCCACTGTTGGTACTATCACTGAAATATATGATTTCCTGAGGCTTTTATATGCAAGAGCTGCTGACGCCTTTTCTTACAACACCGGAGAAAAGATGGTTAAATACACCACTGAAAAAATATTAACTCTTATTCATGAGAACTTTAATCAGAAGAACGTTATGGTGTTGGCTCCTCTGGTTCAAAATCGAAAAGGTCATTACAAAGAACTATTCGAACAAATCAGAAAAAAGGGATACTTACATGCCAGGGTAGATGGTAAAGTGATTGAATTAACTCATGGCTACAAGCTTGACAGATACAAAAACCACAGTATTGAAATGGTAATTGACCGGATAAAAGTATCTGATAAAGATGCCAAAAGATTATCCGAATCTGTAAATCTGGCTATGAAAAACGGGAAAGGCATTATGATGATTTTGGATAGCGAAACCAACGATGTCAAATTCTATTCTCAAAAATTAATGTGTCCTACCACTGGTATTTCATATAACGAACCAGCACCTCACTCCTTTTCCTTTAATTCACCACAAGGTGCATGTTCAAAATGTAAAGGATTAGGGAGTATTGATATTGTTGACATAGAAAAGGTTATTCCTGATGATGGATTAAGTATTTACAATGGAGCTATTACTCCATTAGGCAGATATAAAAACACCTTAATTTTCTGGCAATTACAAGCGATTGCCGACAAACATAATTTTTCATTAAAAACACCCGTAAAAGATATTCCTGAAGAAGCTTTAGATACCATCCTTCATGGATCAAGTGAACCTATCACTTTAAAAAACACGCCTTTAGGTACTACTTCCAATTACTTTATCAGTTTTGAAGGTGTTATCAAGTATATATTACAACAACAAAATAATGATACTTCAAAGAAGGCTAAGAAGTGGGCTTTGCAGTTTGTTACCTCGTCTGCATGTTCTGCCTGTAATGGTCAAAGATTGAATAAAGAAGCCCTTCATTTTAAACTAAACAATAAAAACATTGCCGATATTTCCAATATGGACCTTACAGAATTAGCTGAATGGTTTAAAAATATTGAAGACTTCATGAGTAAAAAGCAAAAGGCAATTGCAATTGAAGTATTAAAGGAGATCAGAAGCAGGCTTGGATTTTTGTTAGATGTTGGATTAGGGTATTTATCTCTTAACAGAAGTGCCATGACTCTATCCGGTGGTGAAAGCCAAAGAATCCGGCTGGCCACTCAAATTGGTTCCCAATTGGTTAATGTACTTTATATTCTGGATGAACCGAGTATCGGTCTGCATCAAAGAGATAATCATAAATTAATACATTCCTTGCAACAACTTAGAGATACAGGCAATACTGTATTGGTTGTTGAACATGATAAGGATATGATGCTTAAGGCTGATTACCTGATTGACATGGGCCCGTTTGCCGGAATACATGGTGGTGAAATTGTTGCAAAAGGAACTCCATTGCAGGTATTGCAACAAAACACCTTAACT
>JBNKGY010000195.1:0-7861 GCA_050290065.1 Marinilabiliaceae bacterium | reverse complement strand
TTATTTTTTGAATTTATGAAGGTGGAAAATGAAAATGATTTCGCCTATTGGGAGACAGAAAATTTTTGGAAAAAAAATTCATGCAGAAAGAGTTAAAAGCGGAGCCATTTTAGTTTGGGACCTTTGGGAATTAAAACCTGACGAAACTGCACAAGGATACCAATATTTAACTGTTACAGTTTTTGATGATATGAAAAAAGCACTGAATGGTGGAAATATATTTAATAACCTGAGTTCGACATAAAATTTTGGATTTATCTCATATAATCAATGATTATATAGGTATTTGATAGAACTATGTTTCAGACCGCTTATGCTTTGTATAAAAAACTGATCTACTGCGTTAAATTTATCGAGCTAGCTCGCTAGCCTTGCAAAATTTTTCTTATATATCAGTCTTTTATATCAATCAGAATGCTAAAAATTTTAATCGAACTCAGGTTAATATATTACTTTATGGCTTCCAATATTAATGATTTAACATCCTCTTTATAAGTAATACTTAATGCTGCTTCATGTCCATTTTCTGACATTTTTAGCCATGTATTTTTAATTATTCGTTTAAGTTTCTCTTCATCATTATGATGCTTTTCAATAAATTCATCTATATAAAAACTAAGAAAAACAAGACAAACCACATCTTCTAACAGTTGACTATGCTCATTTGTAAGAAGATCCTTTTTTTCGATCATATCTTTAATATCAGAAATGGACTGCTCTCCATAACCAGACATTTTAAGTAAATCTTCTGATTTATTGGCTTGATAAGTGTACAAAAAGGTACGCCATTGGTGATATCCTTTTCGATCTAAAGGATAATTATTACGAGGAATTTCCCATCTATATAAATGTTGGCAACGGGCAGCTAAATAAACTTCCTCACTAGCTTGTGGATAATATTTCTCCAACATTTCAACCATCCTTAATGCATATAGGTATTCTTTAGGATAACTTTTGTCATTATGACTAACCAATTCCTTATTTTCCTGATATGCTTTATCTATCAGCTGAATAGCTTTACTATAATTTTCTCCGAATTTCATATGCTTCATTCAAATTGTAAAAGAAGCTCAAAGATAATCAATAATAATGATAATTGAGATACGGGACAATCTTCAAACACGGTACTTGTGAACTCAAAAATTGACTGGAATCAACCTTCACGGAAATTTAGCATTGATTTATCTTTAGCGACTAAAAACGATCTTTTGGTTTTCAACTAATATGTTAACAGATAAGTTCTATATCTGAACATTAATGAGAATATTCCGCACCTTTCTTACCTTTGTGTTGTTTTATTAAGGTTAAGAAATACTATGCTAGAAATAATTTACCAGGATGAATTTATGGTGGTAATTAACAAACCACATGGTTTATTGGTACACAGAAGCCCAATTGCTTCAGATGTACAGGAATTTGCCCTACAAAAACTAAGAGATCAAATTCAGCAGAAAGTATATCCCGTTCATCGCCTTGACAGGAAAACATCTGGCTTACTACTTTTTGGACTCAGCAGTGAGGCAGCTAGAAAAATACAAATCCAACTGGAACAATCTGAAACAAAAAAGAAGTATCTGGCAATTGTAAGAGGATATTTTCCAGATACAATTGAAGTAGATTATTCCCTTACCAATGATCGCGGTAAACTTCAGGAAGCCTTTACTTCATTTAAAACCATAAGCCGTTCTGAATTAGAAATTCCCATGGGTAATTTTTCCACATCTCGTTATTCACTAATTGAGGCTTATCCTAAAACCGGCAGAATGCATCAAATACGAAAGCACCTGAATCACTTACGACATCCAGTCATTGGAGACCGTCCTCATGGATGTAATAAGCAAAATAAGTTATTTAAAGAGCGATGGAATATGATTACAATGTTACTTCACGCCCAAGAATTCGATATAAAACATCCCATTACAAATGAGAAACTGAGTTTAAAAGCCCCTTTATTTCAACCCTTTAATGAGATGATAAATACATTGAAGTTATCGATCTAATCAAAAAAACAACACAAAACATCAGACAACCTAACAGGCTATATTACAAGTTTTTAAATAAGTATTACTACCGACTAAAAAACGAACAAACAAATATTATTCCCACAAATAAAATACTTATATAAACAATTAAATCGCCAACCTTTGAATAGATTGTATTTATATGAGCGGCCTGTATATTCGAAATCATAATTTTGCTATTATTATCAAAGCTACTCATTTGATTAACCATTTTGCCATAAGGATTAATAGCCGCAGATAATCCAAATCTGGTAGAGCGCACGATGGAATATCCTTGTTTAATTGCTCTAAATGCAGCCATTTGGGTATGTAAAGGGTCTATTCCTCTCCAGTCCGATGATGGTAAAGCAACTAGATCAGCCTTTGCTTTTTGGTTTAATCTTGCCAAATAAGGAAAATCATAATCATAGCATATGGCTCCTCCAATATTACAGTCAAATTCATCCACTGTTGACAATGGACTTTCTCCTTTAATAGCAGGTTCACCTGGCACAGATTCATGTTTTAAATATTCCTTTAACAATTTGCCATTTGAGGTAAAGTAAAAGTATTTATTTTCGAATCTGAAAGGTGATTTTGAAACAGGAACAACATATGAGGCAACGATAGAGATATTATTTTTTTTGGATAATTGTGCAATTGAGTCCTGCCATTTAATTTCTGTTTCAGGGGTTACATAGAAAGCCGCTTCAGTCCACACAGCCAATTTTGCCCCCATAATACCTGCTTGAGCAGTTTTTTCAAAAATATTATGAATTACTTTTTGATTTGATTCTTTTGAAGGCAAGGGCAATCCGTACACTTGTGAATCAGTACCAATTGTTGCTACAGTAATTGTTTTTACTTCTTTATCTTTTATTAATTCCAACCTTAAGTGCCCATGAAATAATAGAAATATTAGAAATCCAAGAGGCATGTATAGATTAGTAACTTTTACCTTTTTATTTATAATGAGTTCTGTTATTGATGAATTTATCCAATAAATTAAAAAACTTAAACCTCCCATTCCAAATACAGATAGGCTTTGTGCAACACGTATGCTATCCACCTGAGTATAAGCCACTACTCCCCAACTTGCAAGAGAAGTATATGTATATTGGATCCATTCAAGAATAATCATGAAAGAAGGAAAGAGCAATACAGACCATTTGTGGTTCCTAAACTTTCCATATAAATAGTAACCTGGAAAATGAAATAAAGCAATGGGCAAGGAATACATTGGAATAAAATAAAATGGAATTGGTGGAGAAATAACTTTAAGAATAATCAACGACCACGTTACAAACAGTACAATAGAAAAAATAAATCTTGATTTCCAACCATGCGTAATTTTCAAATAGCTTAAAAAAGGAACCATACAAATCCATGCCATTCAATCAATATTCCATGATAGATGAGATAAAAACATAGTAATTGTTCCAATAAATAAATACAGATAAGGTTTTACAAATTTTTCTTTTAAACCCCTGTTAAATCCTATTTTATTATAAGTTGCCATAATATCATTAAATTAATTTAATACAAATATCGATTGGTAATAATCTGTATCCATTAACAAATGATAAAAAGTAGACCTATTCTTCCAAAGCAATCTAAATTTTAATAATTAATCCAAATCAGTCTTTTAAGTTTTTACGGATTCTGCTTAAGGAAACATTTGTAATACCTAAATAGGAAGCAATAGCAGTATGTGGGATATAATTTTCATATGCAGGAAAATCTTTCCTGAATTGCAATAACCTTTGTTGAGCTGTAAAAGATGCCATTTGGTATTCTTTATTAACTTTCCTCTGCAACTCATTTTTGAGAACTATATTACCAAATTCTCTTATCTCAACATTATCAATCATTAATTTTTCAAACTTTAACGCTTCTATGGTGCCAATACGTAATTCTGTGAGTGCCTCAAAATTCAGATTAGATAATCCGTTTTCTGTTCTAATTACAAATGGAGCCAAAACAGAACTTGCTCCATAAAAAGAAATGGTTACTTCTTCACCCTCCGGACTTAATAGAAAACTCTTACAAATCCCATCTAAAATAAAGTACTCATTAAACTCTCTTTTTCCTTTTTTAATGAAACACTGACCTCTCGAAACTTCCTTAAATTCAATACCATTTAAAATTTCATCAATCGCTTTATCACTTATATGAGCAATAGATTTTACAATATTTCTAATTTCATTCATCATTAAAATAACTTTAATCAAGCCAGTAAAAAATAAACTAACAATTTACAAATCAGATGCAATTTACAGATAAGGACTGATTTTAGTCTATATTTTCAAACCATTGAACAACCTTATGAGCTTATATGAACATCAAAAAATATTTAGGTAAATTTTTAATTTTCACTACCTAATCCCTCCGAATATAACATCCAACAATGCCAACTTTCTACCTGGCAACTATTTATATGTTATGAATAGTTGGTTTGAGCTTATCATTGTAAACTCTTACAAATTTGCATATTTAATCCTCAAAGAGCCATAAATAAAACTAATTCCTGCTTTAGCCGGACAATAATCATAAATAGACATTATCACTAATTCAGTTTGTTCTTTTGCATCAATTAACGAATTTATTATTTTCTTCGCTGATTTATTTCTGATATTTGCATCTTAAATACCTTTTTATCACCTATTTAACTTATCTCATGGCACTTACAACATTTTAATCACATGCCACATTCATAGTTTCCCATGCATATTAGAGCCTTTTACTCTAGCCAAAACGCTCATTTTTCCGTATATTTATAGATAATGTAAAAAATTAAAAGTCATGGATAAGAAAGTATTAATTACTGGAGCAAGCGGTGGTTTTGGCTATTTAACTTGTAAAAATTTAATAGCACAAGGATATCAGGTTACCGGAACCATGCGAACAAAATCTGGCAAGAATGAAATTATTGCCAATGATCTGAAAATGTTAGGGGTACATGTCATTGAAATGGATGTTACTGATGAATCTAGCGTAAATACGGGTGTAGAACAGGCCATAAATACAATGAATGGTTTAGATGTATTAATTAATAACGCAGGAGTTGGTGTTTTAGGTATGCAAGAACATTTTACACCTGAAGATATGCAAAAAGTTTTTGATGTCAATGTATTTGGAGTTCAAAGAGTAACACGTGCTGCACTACCATATTTAAGAGAACAACACAAAGGTACTTTGATATTTACCTCAAGTTTATTGGGGCGAATTACAATGCCATTTTACGGAGTATATAATGCATCAAAATGGGCATTGGAAGCTTTAGCAGAAAATTACAGAATTGAATTATCTCATTTTGGAATTGAAGTGTGTATTGTTGAACCAGGTGGATACCCTACTACATTTATGGAAAATCTTATTAAACCAAGTGATCATAGTCGCGATAAGTCTTATGGTACTTATATGAGAGCTCCTGATGAAATGTTTGAAGGTTATCAACAAGCTATGAGTCATTATGAGGAACAAAAACCAGATCGAGTTGCAGATGCCATTTCAAATTTAATTAACATCCCTTTTGGTGATAAACCCATACGTACAATTGTTGATTCTATGGGAATGGGGCAATATATTGATGAATACAATAAGAAGCTTGATAAAATTACATTTGGTATATATTCAGCCTTTGGAACAGAAGATATGTTAAATGTAAAACATCCTTTAACCAAAGAGCATATGTAATACCAAATAAAATTCAAGATGCTACTTCTAGCTCACTTCGTTCCTGAAGTAGCTTGAATTCTGCTAGCATTATACAGGTGTATCAATAGTTTAATGGGTATAATATGATAGATTATTTATTTTCTTGATTTAAGGAAAGACATTGGTTTAAAGTCTTTCCTTTTTTTTGACCTGAGAATTCAATGATAGTATCAAAATTATAACCCCCAAAGGCCTTCATATTCAAACAGAAGAATCATGTATTTATAACATTAAATAAAAACCTTGATTTTACAAAATCACCACCCTAATATCTTCATCTTAAACACATAACACCAAAACACAGACACTCAACACACTAATAATTAATTTATTGAACAAATATATCATTTTCAATGAAAACGATATATTAATAGTAATTGGCGATTTCATGACTTAATGTTTGATATATAAATGTTTTTTTTGAAATAATATCTACATCATTTAATTAATACACAATCTATGAATAATCATACTATAACAATGATTTTGGAGTTACTAAATCAATCTAGCAAAGTAGCTTCAACGATATCAAAAAAAAGGATTTCTAACTTCACAGAGTAATTGGTATTTAATCACACCGTTATTTTTAAGTCTCAATATTTATTTTTAGTGTAAATTCCATTAAACATGAATTATTGACTACCAACCTCAATTATTAATCTATGTGAATTAATGTTTATATTTAATAATCTCGTCACCATAGCTCATTCCTTACATATGGGGGTTCAAAAAAAAATTCTTGATTACAGTAATGTAATTGTATTTTGAAGCTTCTAACCCGCCCCCAATATTTGTGGAATATTATTGCCGAGTTCAATAGAAACTACATTTTTATGAAAAAAAACACATACATCCCTTATTTTATAATAGTTCTTTTTCATATAACGATAGCTAATAACTCTTGGTCACAAATTAAAATCAACGAATTTGTCCCTTCAAACATTACACAACTTGCAGACGAAGATGGTGATTTCCCGGATTGGGTAGAATTTGTAAATACGTCTCAATCACCTGTTGATTTAGGTCAATATACCTTCACAGATGACATTATGGATACCGCAAAATGGTCTTTTCCTTCTATACAACTGAAACCAGGCGAATTTCAGGTAATTTTTGCTTCCGGAAAAGATCGCACCAAAATGGTAAATTCATGGTACACTATTATTAATGAGGGTACAACAGTTAAATATATTGTTCCAACTACTGAAATAGGAAATACGTGGAAAAATACAGATTACGACGACCAAAATTGGCTTGAGGCACCTACGGGCATCGATTATGGAGACAATGATGATGCCACTCAAACGGCTTCCATAATGAGTGTTTTCGTTCGTAAAGAATTCAACATCAACAACCTTGAAGACATTGTTCAGGTAGCTTTTCATATTGATTATGATGACGGATTTGCTGCTTATATAAATGGGGTTGAAATTGCAAGAGATCGCCTGGGAAATCCAGGTGACGAAGTTGCTTACAATGCGGCGGCTGATGACTACAATCATGAAGCTCAAATATATCAAGGTCTCCCTCCAAACAAGTTTGAAATATATGGATGGGAAAATATTTTGAAACAAGGCACTAATGTATTAGCTATTGAAGTACATAACCATTCAATTACTTCTTCTGATCTTTCATGTAATCCATTTTTAACGCTAGGGCTAGCATCTAATGTTGAATACCCGGTATCTGAATATCTGACACTACCTAATTCAAATCTTCATACGAATTTTAAAATTAGTGCAGGAGGAGAAGCAATTTATCTTTTCAAAGGTAAGCAATTTATAGATTCTGTTGGAGCAACTTTGGTACCTCCTGATATATCTTATGGTAGACAACCAGACGGTGGGCCAGACTGGTATTACTACGAAACACCTTCTCCTTTTGCTTCAAATGGAAATAACGGCGTTAGCACTTTATCTATCGATTCTGTCGTATTTTCAAAATTCGGAGGTAATTATAGCAGTGGATTCACATTACAATTATCTGTACAAAATAATGCAACTGGAAGTATATATTATACGACGGATGGTTCCGTACCAACAGCAAATAGCCATCTTTACACTCAGCCACTTTCCGTTAATTCAGATAGAGTAATACGTGCCAGAGTAATTGCTTCAGGCAAATTATCGAGCCCTGTGATAACG
>JBNKGY010000194.1:0-7897 GCA_050290065.1 Marinilabiliaceae bacterium | reverse complement strand
TCTCAAAATGATCATTTACGGCAGTAAACTCACATTTTTCGAGCTTCGAAAGCCTCAAAAATGAAGCTTTCTTATCTCCCACTTGAGTTTTAGTGCAAGTACTAATTAGGATGCCAGCAAAAAATCAGGCACAATAAAAACTGTCGAAAAATATAAAAATTCCGACAGCTTATATCAGGTAATGAAATATTATTAAAAATAATCAATCAGATTTCTCCAAAAGTCTATTTAGTGTTCGTCTATAAAGTCCAACTACTGTGTTGTTGCTCAAAATCCTCATATACACTAGTATACTGCGGTTTGAATTTTTCACACGCCTTGCATTTTAACTTTATATTCCAAACACCCGACTTTATGGACAGGCACTATTTAGAAACTTTTAAAACTTCAGTAATCATTTTTTCGATCTCCTCTTTGGGTCTGAATCCTAATACTGCCTGCGGATCTCCTTCTGCGGGAATGAATACTATGGTTGGTAAACTTCTAATGCCAAATATGGCTGCCAATTCCTTTTCTTTATCCGTATTAACTTTAAAAACCTGAACTTTTCCTTTGTATTCTTTCTGAACGTTTTCTAATATGGGAGCTACCATCCTACACGGACCACACCAATCTGCATAAAAATCTAAAATGGCAGGTACAGAGCCATTGTATTTCCATTGCTTATTATTTTCATAGTCGAATACTTGTTCCTTAAACGATTCCTTGTTTAGGTGTATTACTTCATTTTTACCCTCTTCATTTCCTTTTTCTTCCGCTTTCATATTGATTAAAACTGAAGCTCCAAAAATAATTAGCACTGAAAAAAGGCCTCTAATAAATGTACTTTTCATGTGATTATAATTTAGCAAAACGTTGATGTCCAATGCAAATTTCAATCATGCTCCTGTGTGCCCAATTATTTGCTCTGGTCATACCAGTTTCATGTGTTTGTAATTTGATAATGTGATCGCCAATTTAAATAAAATCAGATCTTTTCATCAAAGAAAATTGATTTGGCCATACTGGTTTTATTTTATATTATAAAAAACAAAAGTAATCAATTCGAATGGTTTTTTAATTATAAAATAGTAGTCGTACAATAAGTGCTAACCTGACAGATACTAACAAAAACACAGTGTTTTAATCCAGATTTACTTTTAGTACATCCTTAAATGCTTTTATTAATGATTCCTTTGGTAAAGCTCCTTGAGCCATTTGTGGCTGGCCTTCACTTGGAATAAATAAAAGAGAAGGAATACTTTGTATACCAAACATTCCACTTAGTTCTCTTTCTGCCTCAGTGTCTATTTTGTAAATATCAATTTTACCATCATAGTCTTTTGACAACTCTTCCAGAACTGGAGCTATTGCTTTACAAGGGCCACACCAATCTGCATAGAAGTCGATTAAACAAGGTTTACTTCCTTCGAATTTCCAGTCTTTATTAGTCTCGAAGTTAAATACTTTTTCTTTGAATGTCTCTTTTGTTAAATGTTCTAACATGGTATAATGTTTTTAGTTAATATTCAGATTTTATTTACATACAAATATATCTAAAAATGTCGATATATCCATATCAAATGTTGTACCACAAATATTATGTGCCATTTTGGCGATTTATTAGTGGTTAAAATTTAGAAATACTTTGATAGTCTGTAAATATTTATCTGAGATAATTTAATAAGTGAGTGTTAACAATACTTTTAACCGATCTTAGGTGTATACATATCATCATGTTGATTATCTGTCAGTTGTTGTTTTGCGTTTTCCCTTTTTCCTTAAAAGGAAAAGGCTTGCATCCTGGTAGAATGAGATCGATAAAAAAAATGGTTACAGACTACTTTTTAAATTGAATTATATTTTACTTCCGGCAAAATATTTTAACACATAATAAATGTAAGGGTTTCTTTTTTAAAACAAGTGTGGTACTATATTGTTTATTGCCATGAGTCTCATATAATAATTGTGCGTATCAAATAAATATATTGTAATTTTGTCACCCTAAATGCAAAATATGTCAGAAAAAGATATTCGATCAAAAATAGAAGGAACCGTTTTTAAGGCTGTTAGATATGTGGCAGACGCTGGAAAGATTGAAACCTATGTTATAGGGGGGTATGTAAGAGATATTTTATTGGGAGAACCATCAAAAGATATTGATATTGTTGTTCGTGGTAGTGGAATAGAAATGGCTGAAAAGGTAGCAGAACGACTTGGCAAATTAAAGGTGTCTGTATTTAAAAATTTTGGCACAGCTATGTTTAAATTTCGGGATGAAGAAGTTGAGTTTGTTGGTGCACGTAAAGAGTCATATCAAAGAAATTCTCGTAAGCCTATAGTAGAAGATGGTACCATTGAAGATGATCAGAATAGAAGAGATTTTACGATTAATGCATTAGCCATCAGTTTGAATAAAGATACGCTGGGGCAATTAGTTGATCCGTTTAATGGGGCAGAAGATCTCAGAAATGGAATTATCCGAACTCCTTTAGATCCGGACATTACATTTTCTGATGATCCGTTAAGGATGTTAAGAGCCATTCGTTTTGCCACCAGATTTAATTTCAAAATTGATGAAAATACATTTGAAGGAATTAAGAAAAATTGCGAACGGATAAAAATTGTTTCCGGAGAAAGAATTGTTGATGAATTAAATAAGATGATGATGGCAGAAAGACCATCAATCGGATTTAAGTTGCTTGAAATTACGGGTTTGCTGAATATTATTTTACCTGAATTGCAAGATATGAAAGGAGTGGAAGAAAAAAATGGTCAGCGACATAAAGATAATTTTTACCACACTCTGGCAGTGTTAGACCGGATAGTTCCGAATACTGATGATGTTTGGCTGAGATGGGCGGCTATTTTTCATGATATCGCAAAGCCGGCAACAAAAAGGTTTGATGATAAATTAGGTTGGACTTTCCATGCACATAATCATGTAGGACAAAAAATGATACCAAGGATTTTCAAAAGGATGAAATTTCCGATGAATGAAAAAATGAAATTTGTGCAGAAGATGGTCTTTCTTCATATGCGCCCCATTGTTTTGTCTGAGGATGAGGTTTCTGATTCCGCAGTTCGTAGGTTATTATTTGATGCTGGTGATGATATAGAATCCCTGATGACACTTTGTGAAGCTGATATAACTTCAAAAAATGAGGATAAGGTGAAGCGTTACATGAGGAATTTTAAGATTGTACGCAGAAAGCTTAAAGAAATAGAAGAAAAAGACAAGGTGAGAAATTTTCAGCCTCCTGTATCAGGAGAAGATATCATGAAGGCATTTAATCTGGAACCTTGCAGGCAAATAGGAGATATAAAAGCGGCTATTAAGGATGCAATCCTTGATGGTGAAATAGAAAACCAAAAGGATCAAGCTTATCAATTAATGTTGAAATTAGGTAAAGAGATGGGGTTATCTCCTGGTAAAAATAGTTAATGATGGACAATTCAGCTACAAGATCCTCAAATCTTTTCTCGAAAATTGATTATCCCAACCCGACTGCCGGCCCCATCATTATTGCTTATCATTTTAAGTCTCCTGAAAATATGGGACATTTGATTCGGCTGGCTGCTAATTTTGCATGTAGTAAAGTTATTTTTATTGGAGATAAAGAAAGTGTTCGTGAGAGCAAAATTAAAAAAGTTGGTGGAGCTGCTGCAGGTCAGGTTACATGGAGTTTTGCCTCGGATGCAGAATGGATTCAATTTGTTGATGAAGGTTATGAACTGGTAGCGTTAGAAACTTCATTAGGCTCCTCTAATATTACACAATCCAGACTGCCAGAAAAAATGGCTTTACTTTTAGGAAATGAAGTCTATGGTTTACCGGATGCTGTGCTATATAAATGTGATTCTGCGGTGCATATACCCATGACTGGCGTGATTAAATCCATGAATGTTTCGCATGCTTGTAGCATTGCATTGTATGAATGGGGGAGACAATATACTTTTTAATAAACCATTGAAAAAAGAAATATATTTTTGAGTTTCACTATGTAAGGATGTTTACTGGTACGTTTTTCTATAGTAAAGATTGATCCAAATAGGTAAATGATCACTATATCCATTATTATGCCTGTATCCAATGTATGTGCGAAAAGGTTTTTTTCCAGTGTAGTTTTTATCGTCTTCAAGTAAAAAATCAAAGTCAAGTATCTTCATATATTTATCACTATTTACGATATTTATACTATCCAAAATACTTTCAGAAACTAGTATTTGATCAAAAATATTCCATTCGTAATGATGTTTTAATGTTCCTAATGATCCATTGATGCTGGTTGGTTTAGTGGATAAGTTGACCAGTTTTGCTTTTTTTGAAATAAGCTGCATACATGAATCTTGAGGAGTATCATTAAAATCACCCATAACTAAAATATTTGCCTTTATATCATGCTGTTGTATTTTTATGATGGTATCGCAAAGTGTATTGGATGCTATTATTCTTTTGGGGTTTGATTCCATAATTCCTCCGTATCGAGAAGGGAAATGTGTGATAAATATGTGCAATGGTAGTTTTTCTTCAATCAACCCAAATACATATAGAATATCTCTGGTTGGTCTAGATTCTGAATTAAATTTCACAGATATAGGTCTGGATTCAAGTATTGTGAAAATGTTTTTTCTATATAATAAAGCAACATCAACGCCTCTTTTATCAGGGGATTCGTAATGGATGTAATCGTATTTTAGATTTGATAATCCAGTTTTATAAATTAAATCATTAAGTACCTTGTCATTCTCAATTTCGCACATGCCAATGAGCATTGGTGGATTCCAATTTCCGGATTCATAAATTAATCTTGATATATTTTTAATTTTTTCCTGATACTTATTGTAGTTCCAATATTTAGAACCATGAGGCAAAAACTCTTCGTCATTTTTTAATGAATCATTATAAGTATCAAAAAGATTTTCAACGTTATAAAACAGTATTCCTGTATTTTGTTTAGGAAAAGGTTGTGAATAGATATAAGTTGAAATCAGGAAAGGGAGTAGGATGAAGTAGGTCTTGTTTTTATTCATTGGGGGTTTTTAATTCATTCTCTATTCTTTCATAGGCACCAATGTCAGGTCCAAGATCATTTTGACGACTAGCTCCCAGGATATCATTGGGTAATTCATTGGCGATTTCGATACCGGCAACATCTTTACAGGGAGATAGAGTATCTAGTTGATAATTAAATTTGTATGGATCAATAAAATTAGGATTTTCATTGGCAATTATATTTTTATATTTTTCTCCATCGCTAATATCCATGTCGCCTGATTTTAGAAGGCAATCTTTAAACATGAATTTAAATCCTTTGTTTTCATATTCCTCAGATTCTAATTCCTTAAAATCATATCCAAATTCTTTTAAATTTCTGCCATAAATTATAGAGTTGTAAAAGTTGGCTTCTATCAACGGATTAATAACATCTTTACCTTCTTCGTTTGTGAAATAATTATTTAAAAACAGAGCAGGAGTACTTCGGTAAGTCCAGTTAAAATAATTAGCCAAAGTACAATGATAAAAGTTATAACTACCACCTAATGTTAATGCTACAGAGTGGTATCCACAATCTCCAATGACAGTGTTACTGATTTCCATTTTAGAATTTTGAGTTATGATTCCAAATTCAGAGATATGATTAAAGATGGAGTTTTCAATAATTAACGGAGGATCAGTTCCAAGACCAACGGAATCCACAAAAATACCCATTAAACTATTTTTAATTTCTGCGTAACTGATTCTATTGTTATTACTGCCTGGCATAAAATGTATATGTCCCCATTGCCCTGGTTTATCCTGATACCACTCATCTAACCGATGCCCTAAAAATTGAACAGGCTTTTCGCTGGTACCATTTACTTCCATGCTTCCAAAAACAATTAATCTGGCATCATCGTAGAAATGTAATCTGGCACCTGGTTCAATGGTTAGTGTTTCAAGGCTATCGACAATGATGAAATCATAAATTAAATATGGTTTTTCACTCGTAAAGGTGGTGGTTTTTATGTTTTCTTTTCTTAAAAGAACCACATCCTGACCATAAGCAATTAATTTAATGTCCTGCTCCTTTTCCCCAGTAGTAATAATTACAGAATCGTTTACAACAAAAGGGGAGTTGCTATCTTCAGGTTTAATGGTAATGTCAACAAAAACGTAAAGGCTATCGCGCGCATTAATTTTAATATCTTCTACTTTTGATTCAGGGTATCCGTTTATATTTATTCTGAATTCACTGTTATCGCCCCCGGCAAGTTCTACAGAATTTATGATGATATCATCTTCATACGGATTGTATATTTTAAAATTGCGGGTAACAGAACCAATGGAAGAAAATATGGTATCGAACATGAGTGTATCCACTGAAAAGCTTAAGCCATTGTTCCCATTGGTATATTCATATTCCCTTTCACATGAAAATATGGCAATGGTTAGTGAAATTATAAATAGGTAAATAGCTTGTTTTCTCATTATTCTTATTCAGTGAATTTGGGTTAAAATGAATTTGGGTATAAAATTCATTTGATACTTAAAATAGTAAAATTATGGCAATAACCAATGTTTTTGACTGCTTAAAGTTTATAAAAAATTACATTAATTAACAAATATTTACATTATATGGTATTATGCTTATTATCGTAACGAAGATAAATTCTATTTATTTTCTTTAAAGCTTATTCATGCTATTTTTTTTATCTTTCGCTAAATTTAGGATAAATGGAAAATTTTCAATCTAAACCATATACTTTTGATAGAGTAGTAAGAATGTTATTGTCAATAACTTTTCTGTTGGCATTTTATTTTTTATTGCATCGTTTAAGTGGGGCTCTCATTCCTTTTTTAATTGCATTGCTATTGGCCTATTTAATTAATCCGGTCGTAGACTTTTTTCAATATAAATTACGGTTTAAATTCAGAGGTTTAGCTGTATTAACTAGCTTGGTAGTTGTTTTTGGTGGAATTTTTTTATTAGGACGGTGGTTAATTCCACAGTTTATCGATGAAATGACTAAAATGGTTAATTTAATTCGAATTTCCCTGGGGCAATCTAATATTTCTAATATATTGCCAGATGAGGTTGTTGCTTGGATAAATGATTATATTAATAATACTGATTTTACCAAAATGTTAAATCCTCAAAGTGTTGCAGACTCACTTAGGAAGTTTTTTGGTCAAGCCTGGAATTTCTTTTCTGGATCAGTGAATTTTTTAATTGGTATGGTAAGCCTGTTAATTATACTTGTATATCTTGTTTTTTTACTAATTGATTTTAAACGTATTTCTGATGGATGGTCTTCATTAATACCAAGTCATTACAGAGAACATGTTGAGCAGGTTATTAATGATCTTACTGTAGGTATGCAAATTTATTTTAGGGCTCAAGGATTAATAGCCTTGATAGTAGGCGTTTTGTTAGCTGCTGGATTCAAAATTATTGGACTGCCAATGGCAATTATAACAGGGCTTTTTATAGGTGCATTAAATATAGTACCCTACCTTCAGGTTGTAGGATTGATTCCGGTTACTTTGCTGTCTTTATTAAAAGCTATGGAAACTCAACAAAGTTTTTGGCAGGTTATATTATTTGCAATAATTGTTATGGCGATAGTTCAATTGATTCAGGAAACTGTTTTGGTGCCCAAAATTATGGGTAAAGTATACGGGCTTCATCCGGCCATCATTTTATTGTCGTTATCTATTTGGGGTAGTCTTCTCGGGTTACTGGGAATGTTAGTGGCACTTCCGGTAACTACCTTGCTGTTTTCTTATTATAATAGGTTCGTATTAAATAAAGAAAGTAAACAAGAGAATCAGGAATCTATTTCTGCGTAAATAAATTATTAGTAACCTGAGTTCGATATAAAATTAATGGCTCAAATCGCTTATAAATATTGAGTTTCAAGGAATGTTTGCGAA
>JBNKGY010000193.1:0-7969 GCA_050290065.1 Marinilabiliaceae bacterium | reverse complement strand
TTGGTGAAGTCCGCTCGGCGTTGAACCTTTCCAATACCGCCATTGAGCTTGACAATGACTACGCACTGGCATATTGGCAACGTGCTTGCGCTTACGCAATACTAGATAAACAAAAAGAAGCACTAAAAGATATTGAAAAGGCATTAGGATTGTCGGATACTCTAAAAGAAGAACTACTAAATGAGAAACATTTTAAAAATTTGCATGACAATAAAACTTTTAAAAAGTTAATTCCACAGTCGTAATAGGAAACCTAAGTGTAAATAAGTTTCTGAACATACACTGCACACTCAAACACCTCATCCACCAATTAGTATTTCCTAAAACAGCAACCAAATTTATATATGACCAAATTGAAACAGATGAAAAACCGATTCCAGTTTCTTTACCTTATTTCATGCGCGATTTTGCTTTCATGCGTGAACCAACATCAGGGAAATATTAGTTCTCCGCATCAACGAATAAATGTAAATATTAATGCTGACAATGGCATTCATTACGCGGTACACTATAACCAGAACCCTGTTATTAATCGCTCAAAAATGGCTCTTGCTCTGAAAGGAGATACGGTATTAGAAAGCTTTAAGATTCTTAAATCAGAAGAAGTTTCTGTTGATACTTCTTGGAAAACGGTAAAATGGATTGGCAAGCAAAATTTTAGGTAGATCTGAGTAAAGACTAAAGCATTGATATTTAACCGACTATTTTACCGTTAGTCGGAATGTCATTTTCGAAAATTTTAGTAAAAAAATAAACAGTTTAATAAGGAGGGATAATTATGGTATCAAAAACAGTTGATCAAAATGCGATAAAAACTGCAAGCCCCAAATATTGGATTGGATCATTAATAACGTATCTCCTGATTCCACTGGTTCTCTTGATAAGTGGATGGGACCTTGGTTGGTGGCAGGGTTGGTTTTATTCAGTGCTGATAGTTATCGCAGGTATAGGTCCACGTATATTGGCAGAAAAAAGGCATCCGGGATTGCTGGCAGAACGAGGCAAACTGGGAAAAGATCAGAATGTGAAATCGTGGGATAAAGTGCTTGCTCCATTAATGGCAGTGAGTTTATCTTTCCTATTAGTTATTGTGGCAGGACTAGATCACCACTTTGGGTGGTCACCAGTATTCCCGATATGGCTCAACATCCTGGGTTTCATCTTGATTGTAACTGGATACACCTTCGCCGGATGGGCTTTGGCAGAGAACCGCTTCTTCTCAACCATGGTGCGTATTCAGACGGACCGAGGGCATATGGTATGTGACAGCGGCCCTTATCGGATTGTAAGACATCCTGGCTATGCTGGAAATATTTTGGCACTACCGGGCATGGTGCTGGCTTTCAGCTCTGTTTGGACAATCATTCCAGTGATAGTAGCGCTAATCATTGCCGTGATAAGGACCACGCTGGAAGATAAAACCTTACAAGAAGAATTGCCAGGGTATCGGGATTATGTGCGTCGTGTGCGTTATCGGTTAATTCCAGGTGTATTCTGAGGAACATAATTTCGTGATGCAATATGGTTGTGGTTGTTATAATCCCTTGATAGAATTGACACAGCGTCTAATCGAATTCTAAGACTTAAGCCTTTTACCTACCTCATGGATGGGTAGCGTAGTAAAGTTCTGCCCTTCACTTTTCTGTGAGACCTCTTGTTTTATACCAAATGTGTTATCAAATTAGAGTTGAAAATTTTAGACTTTTTGTATTTACAAGTATATTTTGAATGAAATTATGCTTGGTAAAATGTTTTAAACATTACTTTTGCCGATCAAAAATATTATTAATTATCCATGTGCGATTTACATTACATGTTTAATCCATTACCATTCACTTTATCCATTTTTCACAATTAAATCTGATCAAAACAAATGCATTTCTCTGTTGTAAAAGTTATCTTAATTAGCATAATCTTATGCAGTTTATCTAATATATCAGCTCAAAAAATTGAAAATGAAAAATCATTTTGGTTTGGTTTTCAAACCGGAATCAATACGTCTTTTTTTAATTCTCAAATAACAGAGTATAGTGATATAAATAATGACTTTGATCCATTTGTTAGAATAAGTGCTTTAATTGGTTTAAAAAGCAAAATTCAACTTTCAAATAAATTCGCATTAATTTCTGAATTAAATGTAAGTAGTCGGGGTGGATCCTACCGGGCAGAGAACAATTCTGTTTTTTATTTAGGTTCTGATTCTAATAAAAAGAGCTATTATATGCGAAACTTCAGGCTGACATACTTAGAGATACCTGTACTGATGAATTTCAATTTAAATCAATTATTTCCATCAACCAATAACCTCATTTCAATGATTCCAAAGTCTCATAGTTTAAGCTTCTCCGCCGGGATAGCACCTTCAATAAATATCGGATCATCTTTTAGGTATAATAGCTTTACAGAGGGAGAAACTATTTCTGGTCCGCTTGTAGAGATGAATTCTGATTACGATACACAAGACTTTGATTACGCAAAATCGACACTGTTAAATTCAATATTTGGTCTTACTTACAACTTCCCATATGAAGATAATAGTATAATATCCATTATCTTACGATGGACTCAAAGTTTAAACAATGTATACGATGTAGATACCTTGGATGATTATAATATGCAAACAAAGATGAGTACAATTACTTTAGGAGCCTCAATCATGTTCTAATTCCAAAAAACAAAATTGGCAGTTTAGCACTGCTAATATAAATTCAGCAATATATGTTAATGCATACACTATATAAATGCTTTAAATTTTTAAATAGATGATTAGATTAATTACATGCAATACTATTCAAGAGGCTTATATAATTAAAGGTCATTTAAATAATGAAAATATTGAATGCTTGTTAACCAATCAAAATTTTACAAGTCTATTACCTATATATAACAATATGCTTGGTGCAGGCATACAGATACTTGTAAAGGAAAATGATTATGAAATAGCAAAAGGGCTTGTCATTGACAAAACTCAACCTGAAAACATAGAAAAGAAGTGTCCCAACTGTGGATCACAAAATCTTTCCTTAGGCCTTGGCAAGAATAAATTTCTTAAGATTCTAAATGTAGTTTTAGCTTTGTTGGCTTCTATTCCTTTGGTAATATGAATTCTAAATTTTATTGTAAAGATTGTAATGAAGAAGTAAATTGAATAACCAAATTTCATTAGTCTTACAATGTGATGAATGAATTTTAACCTGAATAAACTATTCCTAAAAAAGTCAACCATTCTACTTCCCAAACTGGTGTAAGTCATGTATTATGGACAGGCAATACACTATCTAAGGAAGCCGATGCCAGGAACGCTGTTTTTTATGGCGAACGGGCTATTGACCGTTGCCCTTGCGGAACAGGAACTTCAGCCCGCATGGCGCAATGGTTTTCAAAAGGCAAACTAAAACAAGGCTCCCAATTCCTTCACGAAAGTATTATCGGAAGTCAGTTTGTTGGAACAATAGAGGAACAATTAAAAATCGGAGAATACGACGCTATCATTCCGGGAATTGAAGGATGGGCTATGATTACAGGTTACAACACCATTATTATTGATGATGAAGACACCTATGCTCACGGCTTTAGAGTGGTTGGGAAATTGTGATTGAGTTATGAAATATATCCTGAATTTTACACTAACTTTATTGTAAATCCGGAACTTCTTAGTCACTACCATATGGTAGCTATCGGGTTTATATATTCCTCTATAGATTTCATTCTAGATTCTAGTTTTTAGTGCAAATCTTGATACTTGATACTTGATACTTGATACTTGATACTTGATACTTGATACTTTAAAATAAAAAGCATGGCAAAAAAAATAATTATCATCGGTGCAGGAACCATCGGATTACACTGTGCTTATTATTTAGTAAGAAATGGACATGATGTCGAAGTTATTGATGCTTCGAAAGAGAATGACCTGACTGGCTGTTCCTATGGCAATTGTGGTTTTATTGTACCCAGTCACTTTATTCCTTTGGCCTCTCCTGCTATGCTAAAATCCGGATTTGCAATGCTCTTCGACAGAAAAAGTCCGGTCTACCTACCTCCATTTTCCAACCTGAAAAGTATCCCCTGGTTTTTGAAGTTCATGGCAAATGCTAATTCAAGCCATGTTAATCATGTAAAGCAAACGTTATGGGAATTAAACCGGGATAGCATGCAACTCTATACCCAAATCTTACAGGAACATATGGTGGATGTGGGCTTTGAAAAAAACGGACTATTAATGATGTCAACCACGCAAAAAGGCTGGCAGGAAGAGATTGAATTGTCTCACATGGCTAATCATCTGGGACTTCATACACGTATCATTGACGAATCTGCTCTTAAAAAATTAGAGCCTCATGCTGAGTTTAATGTGGCTGGTGGTGTTTTATATGAAAGTGATGGTCATTTGGATCCAGTTAAACACATGATATGGCTAAAGAATTGGTTGGCCAATCAAGGCGTTATATTTCATTATGATTCGGTAGTAAAGAAGATAGAAAAAACGAAAGGAAAAATATCCGGAATCCATACCAATTTCTCCAGTTATTATGCTGATGAGGTAATACTGGCAGCTGGTGTGCACTCCAAATCTTTAGCTAAACAAGTGGGTATACTTCTGCCCCTGATTCCGGGGAAAGGTTATAGCATGGAATTAGCTACCCCGGGTTGGAAGTTAAACACTCCAATAATACTTACCGAGGCTAAAGTTGCGCTTACGCCCATGCAGGGAGGCCTCAGACTGGGAAGTGGAATGGAATTCAACGGTCAGATTGGACAGATCCGTTATAAGCGTGTTCAAACCATGCTAAACAGAACCCACGAAGCTATTCCTTCTTTTAAATCAAGAAGAAGCAAAGAACAGAAAATCTGGGAGGGCCTTAGACCTTTGAGTCCTGATGGCTTACCTTATATTGGCCGAGTAAAAGACGTCTCTAACCTGATAGTTGCCACCGGTCATGCCATGATGGGTATGAGCCTTGGTCCGGTAACCGGAACCATTGTAAACCGGCTGGTAGACAATAAAGAACCCCATTACAATATGGATTTACTTCATCCCAACAGGTAAGCGGCATACCAAATGGCAGCAGTGCTATATGTAACCTGAATAATCTAAACAAATTGAAAATCCAGGTTTGTCTGAACGCTAAAGATAGATTAACTTTCGACAATGGCTATTGAGGAACAATACTAGCATACACATTGATAATATTAAAATCAGGATACATGAATAAGCGATTACTTGGTAAAACAGGATTTGAGATTTCTGAAGTAGGATTAGGAACCTGGCAAGTAGGTGGTAAATGGGGCAGTCCTTTTAATCACCCAAATGCGGATAAAATATTAAACGCAGCTGTAGACAATGGAATCAATTTTATTGATACTGCTGATGTATATAGTGATGGAGAAAGCGAAAAAGCAGTTGGTCGCCTCATCCGTTCGCGCAGTGAAAGAATTTATGTGGCGACTAAATGCGGCAGAAAATTTTCGCCTCATATCGATGCCTCATATCAAACAAAAGACTTACGAAAATTTGTTGAGGACAGTTTGAAAAATATGGATTTGGAAACCCTTGATCTGATACAATTACACTGTCCACCCACAGAAACTTACTATCGTCCGGAGATATTTGAATTATTTGACACCTTAAAAAAGGAAGGTAAGATATTGAATCTGGGAGTCAGCGTAGAAAAAGTAGATGAAGCACTAAAAGCCATTGAATATGATAATGTAACAACCGTTCAGATCATTTTCAATATGATGAGACAACGCCCATCTGAAGCATTCTTTGCCGAAGCTAAAAAGAAAAACGTCGGTATAATCGCACGTGTCCCCTTGGCAAGTGGATTGTTAACTGGTAAATTTTCAGCCTCCTCCACATTTGATAAAAACGATCATAGAATGTTTAACCGAAACGGCGAAGCATTTGATAAAGGTGAAACATTTTCAGGTGTTGATTATATGAAAGGTCTGGAAGCTGTTGAGGAAATAAAAAAATTTTTCCCGCAGCAAACAAACTTAGCTGCACTGGCCTTAAAATGGATTTTAATGTTTCAGGAGGTTAGTTGTGTGATTCCGGGTGCCTCAAGGCCTGATCAGGTTCTTTCAAATATTTCGGCTTCAGAAAAAGCTGATTTTACAAAAGAGGAGATGGATCGCATCAAACAGATTTATGAACAATATATTTGGCCTGATATAGCCAAAGAAGAATGGTAGAATGATACAATTACTAAAGAGCAAAGCTTCTTAACTTTGCTCTTTAGTATTATTTTGCTTGTGTTACATTCAAATATAATTCTCAATCCCTAAAGTTTAAGAGAGTATTTGATATGTACATTACCTAGAACTTCAGCTCATAGTCCCAATGCTTAGCTAACTTTTGAGCTTCTTGTTTTGTCAATTGAATCACCGCACCATGTTTAGGAGATGTGAAATTAGTCACGTTCATCTCTCCCTCATTAAAATGACCCAGATTTTTAAATGTTACAAAATCGGAGGTTTCACAGAAACCAAAATTATGAGGATCGATACTAAAAATAATATACATTCTCATTGAACGTATTCAAATCATCCGATGAATTTAAATAAAACGTATATAAATTTTCAATTATAATTATTTTGAATCAAGTAAATATTTAGCAGAAATACCTATTCCATAATAAAACATAGAATAGTTTATTTGAGGATTAAATTTCATTTCTGGTTCTATAACAAAATTTGAGTACACTTTGAATGGTTTACTGATTTTAGCCACAAAACCGTAATGAATTTTTGGACTTATACCATAATCATTAAGAATAATTTCAGAAGAGGTTGATCCGATTTCATTCCATCCCAAGAAGTAGTCAATATTAGCTCCTATAGAAACATTTATAATTGAGAAATAATATTTATACAATAAAGGAATAGAAATATAGTTCTCTCGAATTTTAAAACTTCCGCTATAGTTATTGCTTGTTTCTGAAAGGAAAATAGATATTTCTTTACTAAATATCATTTTTCGGTAGTACAATCCGGTTTCGAAACCACTATGTTTACTTAATTGCTGCTCATAAACAACCCCAATTTCATATTTGTTTTTATTGTTATTTAAATCCAGCATATTATTAATCCCAAATAATTTCTGTTCTTGCGCTGAGATACTAAGACTATATAATACTATAAAGGTAATGACCAATATCTGTTTTTTCATAACTTAAAAAGTTAATTCAAATTTTATAGTCCCCCAATAATACATGCCTTCCGGAGAGTTATAATATAAATAACTTTCTGCAATAAAGTCATCTCCTGATGCAGTTGGAATTTTTGTAGTAAAATCCGAGTTAGTTCCATATTCATCATTTTTAACACTGAATTCATATGTAGTTTCATTGGTCCTTCTGTCATGTTCAGTCCACTTTTGAAATCTCTCATAACTTTGTGTATCCTTGTTCCATCTTGGACATTGTACTTTAGTATTATTCCATACTGTCCAATTTGTAAACCAATCACTTTCAATCCAGGATTTAGGGTATCTAAAATTTGAGGATCTTGATTGCCAAGAGTTATTATAATCCTTTTTTGCAAACATTACACTTAATGTAACTTCTGATTCACCCACAGACCAACTTTCTACTGTTCTTTTTGCCTTAAGTAAGGGGAATTTTGCCCTTACAATAGTCATTTCATGATATTCCGAAATACCTAATGTTTGCATTTTTACATTGATTTCGTTACCCAAAATAGATGGAGATGAAATATTTCTATTTGAATGACCTGAATTAACAATATCAATACGTTCATTTTTTTTAATTACAATTAGATCTTGTTCTAATTGATCATCAAAATCATCAGGAAGAACAACAATTCCATTAAAATTCATATTATCAAGTGATCCTTCTGCAACATACAAGTATAGCTGAACATAATCATCTAATTCAAGTATTGTATTTAATATGTCTTTATTATTGGAACTTTTCAAATTGAATGCTTTTTTATTGAGGTATTC
>JBNKGY010000192.1:0-7979 GCA_050290065.1 Marinilabiliaceae bacterium | reverse complement strand
TCTCAAAAATTTATATTGTAAATCAATCATTTACTGAATTTTGAGCTCGCTAATTTTAATCGAACTCAGGTTATTAAGAATGCAAATCCTTTTTAAGTACCGGCTACCTTTTTAAAATATATATTTTTTTAATTCACCTATAAAAATACAATTGTGAAAAGTTTTTCATTATTACTAATTAGTCTATTTATTATTTGTAAAATAAGTTCTGGACAACAAATTCAAAGTTTTCCTCTTAGCAGTATTAAACTACTGGATAGTGATTTTAAAAATGCCCAACAAGTAGATATGAAATACATATTGGACCTGAATGTGGACAGATTACTTGCTCCTTACCTTAAAGAAGCCGGTTTAGAACCTAAAGCAGAACAATATGGGAACTGGGAAAATACAGGATTAGACGGACACATTGGGGGGCATTATCTTTCCGCACTATCATTAATGTATGCATCAACCGGCAATCAAGAGCTGTTAGATCGATTAAATTATATGATTGATCAGTTGTATGAATGTCAGAAAAAAAACGGGAACGGTTATGTAGGAGGAATTCCCGGGGGTAAAAAAATGTGGGATGAAATTGCATCCGGTAAAATTGATGCCGGAGGATTTTCATTAAACGGAAAATGGGTACCGTGGTATAATATTCATAAAGTATATGCCGGATTAAGAGATGCCTGGATCTATACTAACAATGAAAAAGCCAAAGAAATGCTTATTGCACTATGTGATTGGTGTCTGGAATTAGTTAAGGATTTATCGGATGCTCAAATACAACAAATGCTGCTATCAGAACATGGTGGCATGAATGAAGTTTTTGCTGATGTGGCTTCAATTACCGGTGAGAAAAAATATTTAGAGCTGGCACGAAAATTTTCACACCACAAGATTCTTGATCCTCTTTTAAAACAACAAGATCAATTAAACGGACAACATGCCAATACTCAAATCCCTAAAGTAATTGGATTCAAAAGAATAGCTGAAGTTGCATCAGATTCATCGTGGGAAGCAGCATCAACCTTTTTTTGGAATACCGTTGTTGAAAACAGAACCATATCAATTGGAGGAAACAGCGTACGAGAACACTTTCATCCTGATGATGATTTTTCATCTATGGTTGAGTCTCGTCAAGGTCCTGAAACATGTAATACTTATAACATGTTAAAATTAACCCGTCAGCTTTTCTCTACTCAACATGATGCAAAATACGTTGACTTTTATGAACGAGGTTTGTACAACCATATTTTATCGTCTCAGCATCCTGAAAAAGGTGGTTTTGTATATTTTACTCCAATGAGGCCTAATCATTACAGAGTATATTCCCAGGTTGATAAAGGATTTTGGTGTTGCGTTGGTTCCGGATTAGAAAATCATGGTAAGTACGGAGAATTGATATACAGCTACTTAAACAATGACTTATATGTTAATTTATTTATCGCTTCTGAATTAACATGGAAAGAAAAAGGGCTTCAGGTCATTCAGAATACCAATTTCCCTTATAGTGATATTTCAAATCTTACTATTAAAACAAAAAAACCTCAAAAATTAGCTTTAAAAATAAGGTATCCGGGTTGGGTAAATGAAAAACCAATGCAGATCTGGATAAACGGCAAAACTGTAAAAATTGAAAATCACCCCTCTTCATACATTACTATCAATAGAAAATGGAGAGATGGAGATAAAATAAAGATTCAATTGCCAATGCACATATATAGTGAGAAACTACCAGATGATTCACCCTGGGTTTCTTTTGAATATGGACCAATTGTATTAGGTGCCGTTACAGATTCCACCGGTTTAAAAGGATTGTTTGCGGATGATAGCAGAATGGGACATGTTGCCAGTGGTCCTTTATATCCAACTAATGAAGCTCCTTTAGTTATGCTTAATAATGATTCTTTTGAAGATGATGTTAAGCTTACTGATAAGAAATCATTAACGTTTGAAGCTCCTTCTTTATTTTATCCTGAAAAATTCAAACACCTAAAACTAGTTCCATTTTACACCATTCATGGAAAAAGATATTCTGTGTATTTTCGAGAGACTACTCCATCGGAATATGAAGAATCAAAACGAAAATTAGAATTGATGGAAAAACAGAAACTGGAATTAGAGAAACAAACATTAGACTATATTGCCCCCGGAGAACAGCAACCTGAATCGGATCATTTTATAAAAACAGAAAATTCAAATGCAGGTGTTCATAAAAACCGTCACTGGAGAGATGCTTCAGGTTGGTTTAGCTATGAACTTCGAAATCCGAAAGGAGTACCTTGCATCCTTCGTATTACCTATTACGGAATGGATACCAATAGAAATTTTGATATTTTAATCAATGACGAAATATTAGCAACAGTCAACCTTAAAGGTGAAAGAGGTGATCAATTTTTTGATGTAGATTACAAAATCACTCAAAACCTGATTGATAATAGTGAAAAACCGATCATATTAAAATTTAAGGCCCATCCTAATTCCATTGCCGGTGGTATATTTGGAATAAGGTTACTAAAAGAAAAGTAGAAAAACTATTAATCCGAAGGTAATGTTCTTAATCATTCCTTCGGATTTTTAATTTTTTATAAATCGCAATAAACCTTTTTCTCATAAAAACAGGTCATTTCAAAATGAATAAATTCGAAGCAGTACAAAAATACATATACCAAAGAATTACCGGGAAAGTAAAACATCTGAAAAAAGGCGTTCGATGTAAAAAGAAATGGTATGGTTCTGATTATGGTGGTTTTTATCTACATCCTGATATTATAAATAGTCATTCAATTGTATATTCTTTTGGTATAGGTACTGATATTACATTTGATAAGGCAATAATTGAAAATCATCAATGTCAGGTTTTTGGCTTTGACCCTACTCCCAAATCCATTGAGTGGGTAAAATCTCAATCACTGCCTGAACTATTCAATTTTAATGAATATGGAATTCATTCTCAATCGGGGAATCTAAAGTTTTACATGCCTCAAAATGAAAGTTTTGTTTCAGGAAGTGCTACTCAACAAAGCAATATTTCTACTGAAAACTTTATTGAAGCACCCATGAAATCACTTGGTGATATTATTAAGGAAAAGAAACATTCCCACATTGATGTATTAAAAATTGACATTGAGGGCTCTGAATATGAATTAATTGATTCGTTACTGGAAACAGATGTGGTAATAAATCAAATCCTGATTGAGTTTCATGATCGTTATGTAACTGATGGGAAAGAGAAAACAAAAAAGGTGATCAAAACCTTGAAGGAATATGGATTTGAAATTTTTGCTATATCCAAGACTTTTGAGGAGATTTCTTTTATCCGAAAGGATGTTTTGAGGAAGTAAAACTTGATATGCTTTTCTAAAGTTAACGGTTTTTAGAAAAGCATATCTGTACATTTATACTCTTTTTACAGTAACAATCCCCTTACGATAAGCATCCAGTAGCCTATTTAAATTCTCAATCTGTTGACGGATATTTGCACCTATATCTGTATCTCCAACTTTAATTCGCTTTGTTGCATGCTCAATCATAGAACGAGTTGACACTATATCTACTTCATCGATGATTGCTTTCTGTTTTGATTCAAAAGAGGTATGCTCAGCTAAAATCAGGCTATACGAATCATAAATTAAAGTGTAACCGGCAATTCCTGTTACTTTTTGATAAGGTTTAGACATTCCTCCATCGATCACAAAAAGCTTACCTCCTGCCTTAACAGGACTCTCACCCTTTGCAACTTTAACCGGAACGTGTCCGTTTACAATATGTGATACTTCAGGATCCAGTCCAAATTCCTCCAGAATTTTACAGCTGGTATCCTTATCATCTCTCAACTTGTAATAGGTATTACTTTCCTCTCGTTGCACTTCTTTATCGTTTAAAAAGTATCTCTCGAAGGTGGCCATCTTCTTTTTACCAAACAGGGGTGAATTGGCACCGGACCACAAATACCACATATAATCCCTATCCTTGCTTATTCTTTCTTTATGTTCACGATTAAAATAAGCACGGCGACATATCTGATCAAATTGATCACATAACGCTTTGCCCTTATACTTTTTACCATGTAAAGTAACCTCCGTAAAAGTACCATCTGCGTTAAGTGGAATACAACCATGGTACAACAAGTTTGAATTGTAAGCCAAATATGTACTGCCTTTAGTGAATAAAGTTTTAATATGTCGCTGCAGCTTTTCACAATTTAAAAATGAAAACTGGAGTTTTTCAGCCAGCTTCATTTCCTCCTCGGTCAATTCATATGGATTTTCAGGATTAATCGTAGGAAAATTTTTATCATTCAATTCCAACTCCTTACCATCGATAGTAACCGTTCCTTTTTCATAATTTATCTTGTCCAAAAGCAACCGATCATCCATTTCCATTTCCGGGTTTCGACGAATAATTTCACCAGTCAGCTTCATTTCAATAACCATAATGGCTTTATGCATCTTGCTAATTAGCTTAATATGGGTAGATCCTATATTTTCAGCAGGTGTATTAATCGGGATAAAAGGTTCACACGAATCACCTTTATAGGCTTTCATGGCGAAGGTTGCTAAAGGAAATAAATTGATACCATATGCATCTTCCAGCGTATCCAGATTGTTATAGCGAGCACTTAATCGAATAACAGCAGCAATACTGGCGCGAATTCCTGAAGCTGCAGCCATCCAGACAATATCGTGGTTTCCCCATTGAATATCTACAGAATGATGATGGTGAATAACATCCATAACCTTATCTGCATGCGGTCCGCGATCAAAAATATCTCCAATAATATGTAAACGATCAATTAACAAGCGTTGAATAAATTTGCTGATAGCAACAATAAAATGGTTGGCTCTGTCAACATCAATAATTGATTTTATAATACAATCGAAGTATTCCGCCTTTTTTGCATTGGGTTCATTCAATAACTCATCAATTACATAAGAAAAATCCGGAGGCATTGCTTTACGCACCTTTGAACGGGTATATTTATCTGCAGAAACACGTGCAACTTCAATCAACCTGCGAAGTGTAATGGCATACCAATTTTCAAGATCCTCCTCATTTTTTGTGATAATTTCAAGTTTCTCTTCAGGATAGTATATCAGAGTAGCCAACTGATTTTTTGTTTTTTCACTTAAGGTATATTGATACACCGCATCGATCTTCTTACGCACCATTCCTGATGCATTCCTCAATACATGACTGAAGGTTTCATATTCTCCATGAATATCCGTAAGAAAATGCTCTGTTCCTTTAGGTAAATTTAATATGGATTCGAGGTTTATTATTTCAGTACATGCAGCCTGAACTGTTGGAAATTTATCTGCAAGAAGATTCAGGTATCTTAATTCATCTTTACTATAATTGTTTTTTAACAATTCTCCCTTTTCGTAATCTAAAACCATATTATTACTTTGTATATATATTTAGTTATAAATAGAGTTCGTCTATAAAGTCCAAATACCCGACTTCAGGACAGGCACTGAGTAGTACCTCAAAAAAATACAGAGGTTTCTCTCTGGCATTAAATACAAGATAGTTTAATCCGGTGTTTTATTTAACTAAACGATAAACTATCCCGAAACTCCAGCTATTCATTATAAAATAAAAACTCAAAATGAAGTTTTCTTAGCTGCCACCTGAGTTTTCGTGCAAATACGAAATATGGAAGGCATTGATTAACAATACAAAGATTTACCGGTTTGATTATTTTTTTGAATTCCGATTGATAGCAATAAAAAAGGCGTTAAATTCTGTTTTAAACTAACGCCTTTTAGTTTACTTTAAAATTCAATATCATATAAGCCTTCGGCATCTTTTTCAAACCATTCAACGCTCATATCTGTCATTGGATGACTTCTTAGTCGTTCAAGAATCTCGAAACTTATTGTAGCAGCCTGACTACCCATCATACTTACTCTATGAACCTGATCTACAGTTTTAAAACTAGCTGCCAATACGCCAGTATCTAATCCATATTGCTCAATATTATCAACAATATTACCTACTACCTCAATTCCATGAGAGGAAATATTATCTAATCGATTAACATACGGAGCCACCCAATCAGCACCACATCGTGCAGCAACAAGCGCTTGTTGTTGTGTAAAAATTGCTGTAGCTGTTACATTAATACCCTGCTTTTTTATCATTGTCATTGCCTTATACCCTTCTTCTGTAACAGGTATTTTTGCAAAATAATTATCACCTAACGAATATTTTTCTTTATAGGCAATAGCTTCTCTCAACATATCATCAGCCTTATTACTGATCATTTGTACATGTAACATTTTGTCTCCAACTAATTCTACCAGTTCTGGTAAAATCTTCGACATGGGCTTTTTTTCTGTAGCAATAATAGTTGGATTAGTTGTTACTCCCTCTATTGGAAAATAATAAAATAACTTTTTTAATTCTTCAACATTCGCTGTATCAGCTAAATAAATCATTATTATACTTTTAAAATTATTATTTATATATTAATTGCAAGATATGAAGTATTGAGAAATATCTGTTAACAATATCTCTGATTAAAACAAAATTAACTTTAAGAATCTATTATCATCCTTTATTAACGACTACCATTAATAATCTAATGCTCCTGCATTTGCTAATAATAGTTCCTCTGCTTCAACACTCCAAAGGCCTTTATTTTTATCACAAACATCAGCCAGCAGATTATAAACAGCAGATTTTTTTCCTATTTCTCTAAAATCTGATATCGGGGTTAATGGCATCTCTATATGATTATAGATTAATTTTTTTCCTCCCGGAATGTCAGGTAAATTCAAGGTGGCATCAATTACTGCATTCAGGCCTCCAATATGAGTAACTAAACCAGCTGGGTCCAGACCCTTCGCCATCACCTCCAAAGCTTCCTTCATATCATCGGTATTTCCACCACTGGTACCAACAACATGAGTGTATGCATAATGCACGTTATAAAAATTCATAGTAGCTTTAAACTCAGAGTTTGAAGGCCCTGCGAAAAAGTTTAGGCAACCATCAAATCCCAAAATGGCATCCGCCTGCTCAATAACTGGTGCTACCGGAGCAAATACAAAAACATCATTATAACCGTCATCTCCTGATAGATCTTTTAATCCAGCAACGGCATCATCCATTGCGCCAGTATTTACATATCTTAAATCAATGCCTCTGGAAGCTGCAAATTCAACTGTGTATAATAAAGCTGCGCGATCTAAACGAGATTGATCGATATCAGAAACAACTAATAGTGACGGTTTTCTATCTTCACGATGTAAAACATAATTAATAGCTGCTAATCCCATTGGTCCCACACCTGCTAAAAGAGCCATTTTACCACCATCAACAATCTCCATATTATGGATATAAGATCCCGGAGTTGTATGATAATTAGCATGAATTGCTCCTATTACACATGAAAGTGGTTCAGATAATGAAGCAGGATAAAATCCTTCTCCCTTGTAGGGTAAGAGACAACCTAACTCCATCACCTCATTAGGTATAATTACATAAGTTGCATCTCCACCAATATGATGATAGGAATACCCTGGAGCACTCAATACTCCAACCGGACCCTCTTTGTAGTTCAATGCCGGTTGAATAGAAAACTTATCTCCAGATTTAAATTCAGACTGCCATTTTGAACCTATTTCAACTAACTCGCCAGCAAACTCATGGCCAATGATAATTGGATTTTCATTTACATCATCAGGAATTCTTTTGTGATCAGTTCCCTGATTAGATGCTTTATAAGAAGACATACAAAGACTATCGCATATTACTTTAGCCAAAATCTCATTGTCCTTTATAGCTGGAAGCTCAAATTCTTCTAATCTAAGATCAGCTTTACCATATAATCGTACGGCTTTTGTTTTCATGTGTTTTTATTTAGTATCAAGATGCAAGTATCAAATAACACCGATTAAAATTCAAAATGCTACTTCTAGTTCACTACGTTCCTAAAGTAGCTTGAATTTACCTCGGCATTATACCAGCGCATTTATAGTTTT
>JBNKGY010000191.1:0-8001 GCA_050290065.1 Marinilabiliaceae bacterium | reverse complement strand
CCACTATTGGATATTGAAACGGGTCAGTATAAAACAAATCAACTTTTATGGTTTCTTCTTTATTATCGCCAACTAGGTATGATTTTCCCATACTATCATTGCCTCCAAAGCTATAATCTATATACCTAAAGCTTGTTTCAAATAGATTGTCAATCTTATTAAAATCAATTGACTTATATTCGGCATCCGTAAATAAGTCGATATCAATAGAAAATCTATGTCCAAGAAGCAAACTTAGAGACGTCCCTCCTACCAGCCTGAAAGCATCCAGTTCTTTAAACTGCATCAGTTTTGTTAGGGTATTCCAAAGTAAATCAGAAACAGTTTCCTTATAAACCCTCATAATTAATGTACGAATTTTGCAGCATTCTTATCAAATGAATCCAAATAACTACTCCCAATATTACGTATCTCCTTCCTAACCTCTTCAATTCCATAAAAGCTCATAATTTCATGTATCTCTGCGTCATTGCCTCGTTCAAAAACACGTTTTACAATAGCTCTTTTATTCCTCTTCCAATCTATTTTATCGAAATCAGTATCCCAGAATAAAGCCTTTCTAATATTCTTCAGGTTCGGAGTAATTTCAGCACCCTCTTTTAATGAAATCTTCTTAACATCATAACTAGCTTGTAAAAGCATAAAATAGTCATCTTCTACTCCCAATTCCATTCCTAACTTTACCGATAATTTCGGATTTATTTTTCTTTTTTCTTTTAATATAGCACTAATTGTTTGAGCATGTTCGTCTATCATAGAGGCTAAATCTTTATTTTTTAAACCTCGTTTCTTAATCTCACGCTTTAAAATGGCTCCTGGGTGAATACCTTTTATTTTATTTAAATCTGGTAACATAGTCAATATTTTAATTATTCAAATTTACAAAACTATTCAATTATAAACAAATCTGTTTATTTTTATCTATTATATTCGCTTTACAGTTTTTACGGTATGCAAAGAAGTTAGTTCTTCTAATTAATTTAGTAAATTCTTGTTGGTGAAAATGGTATTTTGCGTCACAAACATGAAACAAAAATCACCCTAGTAGAGTCTAATAAAATTAGTGCTTTTACCAGGACATAATGAAAAAAATCCCTTACATCATTTTTACAACTCAACATTTATAACTGATTGTTTTATAGCGTTTAGAAAATTTTGTATCGGAAAGTAGCCGTGCGACGGCAGCGAAGGTACAACGATAGCGAATAATAGATTTACATGATTTTTAGGCATGCAACAGTAGCGGATTATTGATTACTTGGTGTACAAAAAAGAAAACTGGTAATATACAAGTTTTCATCTACCCCTTTACCACAGCTAAAGGCTCCAACTCAACTTTTATTTTCACTAAATCCTGTTGGTTAGCCATTACCGTATCAATATCCTTATAAGCACCAGCAGCTTCATCTAAATCTTTGTTATGGCGAATTCCATGAATGATACCTTTATCATTCAAACGCTTGATTTCTGTGGTTAAATCCAGCTCACGTTGAGCTTGTTTTCGCCCCATCACTCGACCAGCTCCATGAGAGCAAGATTCAAAACTTTCCGGATTCCCTAACCCTTCAACGATATATGACTTTGTTCCCTGAGAACCAGGGATTATACCCGTTTCACCCAAACGAGCGCGTGTTGCTCCTTTTCTGTGAACCAACACATTTTCATTGAAATGATTTTCCCATGCAGCATAGTTATGCGCAATATTGATCAAATCATCGAACTTCACTTGACTTTTGAAAACATCTAAAAATGCATTTTGTACGCGCTCCATCATTAATCTTCTATTTGCAAAAGCAAAGTCAACACAGTAATTCATCTCATTAATATAGGCATGAGCTTCATTGGTTTCGACTGGTAAAAATGCCAAGTCGTACGATGCTGGTACCGAGGTATGCCAACGTTCATTTAAAGCTTTTGCTTTTTGATTATAGAATTTGGCTACCTGATTTCCCAAATTTCTACTCCCTGAATGAATCATCACCCAAATATAACCATCCGACCCATGCTGGATTTCGATAAAGTGATTCCCTCCTCCTAACGATCCTATTTGTTTTTTCGCCTTATCTATATGGCGCTCCACTATCATGGGTAACTCCTCAAAATCAGGCATATATTTTTCATCTTGCGCTTCCTTATGCCAATTGAATCCTACCGGAATTAATTGGCGTAACTGACTCATTATTTGCTTTAAAGTCTCCGAATCAGCATCCTCAATACTGGTTCGCATGGCACACATACCACATCCTATATCAACGCCTACAGCATTAGGAATGATTACTTCTTTAGTAGCCAATACTCCACCTATTGGCATTCCATACCCCATATGTGCATCTGGCATTAAGGCCACATGCTTATGCACAAAGGGTAAATTGGCCATATTTTTAGCCTGAATTAAGGCATTTTCTTCTATTTCATCCAACCACATTTTTATCGGTCGGTTTTCTGATGATATAACTTGTTTCATTTTTATCTTTTTAAAAATTAATGATAGCGGTTTTTATGTCTAATTCAAAACCGCTAAAAATTATCTATCTGTAGAGAATATCTCTTTTAACTGATCTACCACCTGGCCACCTCCTGATAAAGTAATGGTATTGATTTTATCCGCATTTTTCTCTACATACTCCATTTCTTTCAGCTTGAAAAGCATGGAATTATCTTCCATCAACTTTGCCGTATTAAGTAAGCTTCTGGTAGATGCTGTTTCTTCCCTTCGGGTGATAATATTCGCTTGAGCTCTCTTTTGTGCCACTAATACTTGATTCATAATTTCACGTACTTCACCAGGCAATATGATATCTCTAATACCACCATCTGATAATTCAATACCATATTCCACCGCTTTTTCACGCGCTGAACTCATTACAAACTTGGCAACCTCTTCTTTCCTCTCCAAGATTTCATCAAGCGTTAATGTGCCAGCAAATTCTCGTAACGCCAGTTGAAGTGTTACATGCAATTGCTTTTTATAATCTTGATTCTCTGTAAGAGCTTTTATAGCATCCACTACTTTATAGCTTGCAAAAAAACTGATGCGAATAGCAGCTTTATCCTTAGTTAATAATTCCTGTCCAGAAATCTCTAACTGTGTTTGACGCATATCAGCTTTCATAACAAGTACAGGTGTATTATTATTCCAAAAATAATATACTCCTTGATTTAACCCTTTAATAAACTTATCATCTATAAACAACAAACCTTTTTCGTACGACTCTACACGGTAAACCCTCACTTTAGGGTATATATCTGGTTTATAAAGAATATTTACAGGTATATCCTCAGTAATATCTACCTTACTTAAATCCATTCTTTTAAAGGTATATTTGGTCAAACCCTTCCAGTAAGCATAACGCCCGGGTTTTAGTACTTCATTGAATACTCCGTTTTCATATTTCAACACCATTTCATGGTCAAGTACTTCTACAATTTCCAGCATACTTGCCAATTCTTTATCTTGTAACAAAATGTTTAGCTCCATAGAAAATGTGAAAGCTTGAGACATATTACAAATACCAACCTTATCAGTAAACCACAACCAATAAGTTCCTGCCTTTAATACTTTTTTATAATCGTCATTTCTAAATACTAAACCAACTTTTCCTTTATTTATTCTTACTCGTTTCATCATCTGGTATAATAAGTTTTTAAAATTTTTATTTCTCATTTATTAATAAAAATAGATTGGCAGAACCATTCATAGCAATGGAAATTGAAAGTCCAGAATTTCAAAAAATTAGTTTATCTAAAATTGAATTAAGATGTTCTTTAATTTCATATTTAGATGAAGTAATCATTATCTACAATGGTTATTTCAACTTGCTGATTAACTATGAATTGTTTTATTTCGAGAAACAAAACCGGTTAATTGCCATTCTACTTTCATGTAACTGTTAAAAGGTGAGTAGTTAACTCAAATTAGGATTCGAACCTATAGTCATACGACCTTGCCAATTAGAGATGTTGCTCTACCTATTTAAGCTATTCCGGCATTTGCCAGAAGGAGGACTCGAACCTCCAACACACATCGTGGTATGAAAACGCCAAAGAAACAAGCAGCATATTGAACTTTACAAAGCCAATACTATGAAGCCATACAGAAACTTACATCTGGTCTTGCAGCTTGGTTTTTCATTTCTTCAACTTCTCTTCTGGAGAAGAAATATTTTAAATCACATAAAAGTGAATTTATACTCAAAGAACGTTTTGTCATACTTGACGATACAAAGATTACAAGTTAGTGCGCAATCTTTTTGCGTAGCAAAATATTTTTTCTATTTTTCTTAAAAAATGCAATATGCCTGTTAACAGAAATGCCCTTATTAGATATACTACCATTGACAAATGTTTACGTAACAGATATAGAAAGTGGACGTTAGAAGACCTGATAGACACTTGTTCTGATGCCTTATATGAATATGAAGGCATTGACAAAGGAGTTAGCAAACGTACTATCCAATTAGATATCCAAACCATGCGGAGTGAAAAGCTGGGATATAATGCACCTATAATTATCACCGACAGAAAATACTATACCTATGAAGATCCGGATTATTCAATTACACATTTACCCTTATCAAATCAAGACTTAGACAAACTAACTGATGCCATTGAAATCTTAAAGCAGTTTCAAGGTTTTAGCCATTTTAAAGAAATGACAGGACTTATTCAAAAGTTGGAGAATAAAATTCATACAGAACAATATCAATCTCGTTCAATTATTCATATAGATAAGAACGAAGAATTAAAAGGATTACAACATTTAAGCGGACTTTATAAAGCTATTTTAAAACAAAAGGTATTGTGTATCAACTATCAGTCGTTTAAAGCCAGAAAAGCACAACGCGTTTATTTTCACCCTTATTTATTAAAAGAATTCAATAACAGATGGTTTTTGGTTGGGAAAAGGACAAAAGGTGATACAATCATTACATTTGCTTTAGATCGAATTCATTCATTTGAAGCTATTGATAATATTAAATTCAAAATGGATGACACATTTCACCCTCACTCCTATTATGAAAATATAATTGGTGTTACAGTGAATCACGGTCTTGTACCAAGAATAATAAAACTTGCTATAAATCAGGAGAATGCACCTTATGTATTAACCAAACCCATCCATTGGACACAAGAATTTATTGAACGAAACGAAAATGGAATTATCATCTCGATTAAGTTAATCCCAAATTATGAATTGGAACGTTTACTACTTGGTTTTGGTCCTGGATTAGAAGTATTATCACCACCTTCGCTAAGAAAAAAAATGAGTAATTTGATTAAAAGAGCTAGTAAACAATACGAAGAATAGAAATATATTCAGCAAAAAAATCACATAAAAAACCAACACAAAGCAAGGCCATAAACAACACGTTTACAAGGTATTACACACCAACTTAAATCAAACAAACGAAAGACAGTTTATTTTTATGCTAGATGGCTTAAAATAATATTTTTACTAAACATTTGGAAAAAAGAAATAATTCATTTTATCTTTGCAATGCATTTCACCCTAAGTATAATTTATAAAGAAAGGGAAAGCACTATGTTGGAATTTACTACATATACAAAACAAGCGATCAGGAAAGGATAGAACATTTTCTACCCTTCAATATACTCCGTCCTGATCCAATCGATCGGGATTTTTTATCCCCTTTCGATTCATCATTTCATTAAATATTTTTCAGAATAGATCTGTGCAGCTCTCTATTTTTTTTAATAGTAGCTATGCATATCACAATTCTATATCATCGTCTGTAATCAATTATACTATTTTAATTTCGAACGTATGTATCACATGCTGAATTTAGGAAATTCTTTTTAGAAAAAACACTCGATTCAAACGAAACCAAAATCAAAATCTATTGATTATTAGACTTTAATCGCGCCACAATGGGCAATTACAAGTTAAAAGGCAAAGACCTTAAACAAATAAATTACAAGTCTGACAGAGCAAAAAGTTTAGCCATAGATATCATTCATAAAGACTTTAAGCATCTATCAAAATCGGACAAATTAAAATTACTTGAGAATGTAATTTTAAACCCCAAAGAATATATTAATCATATATCGTTTGCAAAATTAGCAGAAGAATTTATTGGGTCATCAAATACTGAAGTAGGTATCAAATATGAAATAAATGAAGCAGCAAAACCATTTAAAGTTTATGGCAGCAAAATTATAACACCTGAAACCATTGAACAAATGAAGGTTGCCATGCAACTTCCAATAAGTATTAGTGGCGCTTTGATGCCAGATGCACATGTTGGATATGGTTTACCTATTGGAGGTGTGCTGGCTACAGAAAACGCTGTAATGCCATATGGTATCGGCTTGGATATTGGTTGTCGAATGTCACTAAGCATTTATGATATTCCGGCCGGGTTTATAAAACGAAACAGCCATCATATTAAAACTTCACTTGAAGAGAATACGCACTTTGGGATAGGCAAAACATTTAAACAGGCTGAAGATCATGAAGTGTTAGACCGATCAGAGTTTCATGAAACAGCGTTATTAAAACAATTGCATGGGAAAGCGAAAAATCAATTAGGAAGCTCAGGTTCGGGAAATCACTTTGTAGAAGTAGGAATTATTGAATTGAGTGAAAATAACGCGTTGAGTATACCTGCTGGAAATTACATGGGCATATTAGCTCATTCCGGTTCCCGGGGTCTAGGTGCTGCTATTGCAAGTCACTATACGCAGCTTGCTATGAAAACTTGCTTGCTCCCTAAAAAAGCCCGGCACTTAGCATGGCTTGATTTAAATTCTGAGGCGGGGCAAGAATATTGGTTATCTATGAATCTTGCAGGAGACTATGCAAAGGCTTGTCATGATGTGATTCATAACAAATTGGCAAAATCTCTTGGTATAAAAGCTATCGCTAAAATTGAGAATCATCACAATTTTGCATGGAAAGAAATACATGATGGTAAGGAATTAATTGTTCACCGTAAAGGTGCGACACCTGCACGCAAGGGACAGTTAGGTATTATTCCTGCCAACATGATTGATCCCGGATACATTGTATCCGGCAAGGGAAACAATGATTCTCTCTTCTCAGCTTCACATGGAGCAGGTAGAAAAATGAGCAGAAAACAAGCCAAAGAATCAATCACTGGTAGTGAGCTTAAAAAAAGACTAAAACAGAATGGAGTTACTACCATTGGCGGGAGTGTTGATGAAGCCCCAATGAGCTATAAGAATATGGAAGAAGTGATGCAGAGTCAAAAAGACTTAGTGAATATCGAAGGGGAATTTTACCCTCAA
This sequence comes from Marinilabiliaceae bacterium, assembly GCA_050290065.1. Lineage (GTDB taxonomy): Bacteria > Bacteroidota > Bacteroidia > Bacteroidales > Marinilabiliaceae > Saccharicrinis. The sequence continues at coordinate 732 of JBNKGY010000191.1, read as the reverse complement.
ATTGTAAGAATGGATAAATAATGAAACAATGGAAAAAATTATACAAATAACATCTGGCAGAGGCCCGGCAGAATGTTGCTGGGTTGTAGCTCAAATCCTTAAAATCCTAATAAAGGAGGCAAGTAACAGCGATTTAAGTTACACAATCCTTCATCGAGAAGAAGGGATTGAGAATAGAACCTTGCATTCAGCAACGATTCAACTGGAAGGTATCAACGTAAATGATTTCATAAAACAATGGGTTGGAACCATTCAATGGATTGGTCAAAGTGAATACAGGAAATATCATAAAAGAAAGAATTGGTATGTAGCCATAAATGAGTTGAACCTTGTTAAAGAAGTCACTCAAATAAATGATAAAGATATTGCTTATCAGGCTATTCGTTCAGGAGGACCAGGAGGTCAGCATGTGAATAAAGTGAGTACTGCGATAAGAGCTACACATATCCCTACAGGATTGCATGTTCTTTGTTCAGATAGCCGATCGCAGTTACAAAACAAGAAGCTTGCTAAAGAACGACTTTTCAAACTTTTAACCTGGGAGCAAATCAATCAGAAAAAAGCAACAATTAAAGAGAACTGGCAGAATCACAGTGAAATAATAAGAGGTAATCCAATAAAAACCTTTGAAGGAAGTGATTTTAAAGTTCGAAAAAGCAATAAAAATTTCAAATCACAAAGACAATCTCTTAAGCATGAATTGAGAGACCAACTTTATAAAGAATAAATAAA
>JBNKGY010000190.1:0-8003 GCA_050290065.1 Marinilabiliaceae bacterium | reverse complement strand
AACGGATTCACCTAATGAGTCGGAGGAGCTGATGTAGCAATTTTTTTTAGCTTCACCTCTGTAGTAAAAAAATAGATTCTCTCATCTGAAGCTTCTCTAGTGAAGTTATTTTCTAAAAAAGTGTTTGGCAGTACTTAAAAAAAATAAAGAAGTAACCCAATCTCCCTATACTTCTGAAGAAGAAACCAGGACTCACACCAGTCAGGTTATTACAGAAAAGCCAAAGGAAAGTATCATTACCTCATCTCCAAGTATAAAAAAGCATTCCATTGAGCCTAAAATTAAAAAGCCGGTTAATGATATTTTTAAATTCAAAGGCAAATCGAATCTTGAAAAGTTTATTGGAGAAAACTTATTGAACAAGATAGGAATAGCCATTACGGTCATTGGACTCGCTATTGGTACTAAATATTCAATCGATCATAACTTAATATCTCCTACCTTAAGAATTATTTTAGGATACTTATTTGGTACAGGCTTATTATTGGTGGGAATGAAACTTCGTGCCAAATACGAAAACTACAGTGCTGTTTTGGTCAGTGGTGCCATGGCATCCATGTATTTTATTACCTACTCAGCTTACAGCATTTTTGAGCTAATACCTCAGGTGGCTGCATTTTTAATCATGGTACTATTTACCATATTTACCGTAATTGCAGCACTCAGTTATAACAGACAAGTTATTGCACATATTGGATTGGTAGGCGCCTATGCTGTTCCTTTTTTATTAAGTACCGAAAGTGGAGATGTATTTACATTATTTACATACATGTCAATCATCAATGCCGGTATTCTGGTTATATCCTTTAAAAAATACTGGAAATCGCTTTACTATGTGTCCTTCGCCTTAAGTTGGGTTATATATTTTAGCTGGTACTTTGCCGATTATGAATACATCCAGCATTTTGGCATTGCCTTTTCTTTTTTAACCTTATTTTTTGCATCCTTTTACATCACCTTTTTGGCATACAAACTACGCACAAAGGAAAAATTCAATTGGGTAGATATTGTCCTTTTACTTATCAACTCCTTTATATTTTATGGTGTGGGTTATGCCCTGTTGGCCAACGAAAGTAAATATGAACAAATATTAGGTTTGTATACCCTGATAAATGCGATTATTCACTTTATAGTTGGTAGTATTATTTATAAACAAAAGCTGGCAGACAGAAACCTGTTTTACTTTGTTATCGGGTTGGTATTGCTATTTATTACCATTGCTATTCCTGTTCAACTCGATGGCAATTGGGTTACACTATTGTGGGTTGGTCAGGCTGCGTTACTTTATTGGATAGGCAAAACCAAAAAAGTACCTGCCTACGAAATCTTATCCTACCCATTAATGATACTGGCATTTTTCAGTTTAATGCAGGACTGGATGTTCAACTATAACTTGTATCTATTTACAGATGATACAGATAGCATGACGACTATCTTTAACATCAACTTTTTGAGTTCGTTGCTTTTTATTGCAGCCTTTTCATTTATTACTTATATACAAAACAGCCCAAAATATGTAGCTGAAAAACCTCTAAGTGAGGTACTAAAATCCATTACTAACATTGCCATTCCAGCTATCCTGTTACTGTCCGTTTATTATGCTTTCAGGGTTGAGATATCGTATTATTGGGACAAGTTATACTATGCCTCTGAAATATCCGTAAAACAGGCAGGAGATCAATATTCCAGTTTGGTCTATGATAAGGATCTTCGTGGTTTTAAATCTATCTGGACATTTAACTATACCTTCGTTTTTTTATCGATACTTTCATTGGTAAATTTTCGTAAAATCAAAAACACCAAACTTGCTATCACAACATTATCTTTAAACACTTTTGCTGTTGCTGTATTTCTGTTTGCGGGTATTTATACATTGGGCGAGTTACGCGATAGTTATGTACTTCAAACTAATGCTCAATATTATAATGTGGGATTTTTTAACGTAGGCATCCGATATATTTCTTTTGCCTCTTTAGCCGTAATACTATTAGTCAGCCATCTGTACATAAAAAAAATGTTTACGCAGGGTGAAATACATAAAGCCTTTGACCTGATATTACATGTGGTTATTGTAACTGCAATAAGTAACGAGTTAATAACCTGGCTATCCATTAACGAATCCACATCTGCCTACAAAACAACACTAAGTATTATTTGGGGAGTATATGCCCTGTTTTTAATTACTTTGGGAATCATCCAGAAAAAGCAATACTTAAGAATTGCGGCAATTTCGTTTTTTGGACTCACGTTAGTTAAGCTTTTCTTTTATGATTTAACAGAATTGAGTACCATTCAAAAAACAATTGTATTTGTATCGTTGGGCGTTCTCCTTTTAATCATCTCCTTTTTATACAATAAATTCAAGGTGAATATTAACGAAGGAAAAGAATAAAATTAAGCTGATTGAAAACTGTAATGAACTGTGGATATTAAACAAGTGCTCATTTCATGGAAACAGCTCATCTGCATTTGATTAAATGTCTTAAGTAATTATAATATGAACAATACTAATTCGATATATAAAATCAATACCAGCATATTAATCTTGTTGATACTTGCTTTTTATACTCCTGCCAAAGGACAAATAAACGACTACACATATCAACGAGAACTTTTAAAAATAGAAAATCAATGGCATTCCATAGAATTACCCGATGATATATACGGAAAGATATCCAACAACATGACCGATATCAGAATTTATGGCATCACTCAAAGCAAAGATACCATAGAAGCACCGTATGTTTTACAAGTGAACGCCCCTAAAACAACAAACACAGAAATACCGTTTGAAACCATCAACAAATCGCACAATCACAAGGGGTATTACTATACTTTTAAAAATAAACAACAGAGAAAGGTTAATGAGTTAACATTGGATTTTGATGATAAAAACTTTGACTGGAAGATTCAACTGGAAGGAAGTATGAACCAGAATGAGTGGTTCTCCATTTTGAATAATTACCGCATTGTTTCCATTAAAAACGAGCAAACCGACTATCAGTTTACCAAACTCATATTTCCGGCATCGCAATATACTTACCTTCGCTTATTAATACCATCTGATAAAAATCCAAACCTGAATCATGCCAGCTTAAAGCAACTTACTACAAGTAATGGACATCTTAACACATATATTGTTGAAGAGATGGCGATTCGGGAAATGAAAAAACACAAACAAACTGAAGTTATTGTATCGCTTAACACCCCCGTACCTGTCAGTAAGATAATAATTCATGTGAGTGACACTATTGATTACTACCGGCCTGTTACTCTAAAATATTTAAGTGATAGCATAAAAACAGAAAAAGGATGGAAATATAATTATGTCTCCCTCAGAACGGGAACACTTTCCTCACTGGAGAAAAATGAATTCAACATACAAAGCACGGTGCTTAAGAGGTTAAAAATTATTATTTACAATCATGATAACCAGCCTTTACATGTCAGTTCTATAGAACTAAACGGATATCAACATCTTTTAAAAGCCAGATTTAGTCAACCTGCCAATTATTACCTGTGCTACAGTAATAATAAAGCCCCAAAACCAATTTACGACATACATAAATTCTCTGATAAGATACCTGAAAAGCTTTATAAACTAGAGCTGGGCAAAGAGAAGAAAATAATCAAAGTACAAGCCAAACCACCAACACCTTTGATCAATAAAGTATGGCTTTGGGTTATTATGCTAGTTGTTATTGCCATATTAGCCTGGTTTTCGGTAAAGATGTTGAAAAGTTCAAAATGACAAAATATTAGAACCGTTACACATTTTTGAGCTGCCTATTCCCCATTTCACCCTATATAAGATCCATGGCTGTATGTTATTCAATCCCTTCCCCTCCTATCATTTAACTCATCCACATGTATATTCAAACAATTATATTATTTTTGTTTTATACATATTATTTTACCAATTGCAAAAATAACTGAATGCGCTCCTACTTGCTTATCTTACTCATTACCCTTACAATACCCACATTCTGTCAAAACTATAATGCTGAAATAATTAATTACAACACTTATATCTCTTTCAATGGCAGGTCGGTTAAAGAAAACATCGAATACGAAATACAAATTAATAATGCTGCCGGAACCAATTATGCTGAGATACAAATACCATACAGAGTTGACAATCCACCCAAAAACCTGAAGGCTGGCATTTACGATATCTTTGGTGATGAGATCCGACAACTTAAAAAGAAACAAATAGAAACGAAAACACCATGGTCAAACATTGAATTTCATTCCGATGACAGGATGCTCTGTTTTAAATTAATACACACTTCATACCCTTATATTCTAAAGTACAGTTACTCCACTAGCATCAATACTTTTATAACACTCGCCTGGTGGAATCCAGATAAAAACAACAAAATAAAAACACATAATGCTACCCTATCTATTGAAATTCCCATCCAATCATCCATCAATATTTATCAGCAGCATATTGATTCTGCTACAATAATTGAAAATGAAGATTCTAAACTATATCAATGGGAACTCCATGATTATGTTGCTCCCCAAAAGGAATCCTATTCACTGGATATGAACGAATTGATTCCGAATGTACGAGTGATGCCCGAAACTTTTCATTATGGAATTGATGGCAGTGGTCATTCCTGGAAAGATTATGGAAACTGGAATTATCAATTAATTGAAGATCTGGATCGATTGACCACTGAGGAAAAAATAAAGGTCCATCAGTTAACGGATAGCCTTAGCAATGATATAGAAAAGATAAAAACTTTATACCATTATCTGCAAGATAATACCCGTTACATATGCATCACCCTGGAAAACGGAGGATTGATACCCTACCCCGCAACGTATGTATGCACAAATCGTTATGGCGATTGCAAAGCGCTATCCAATTACATGAAAGCTTTATTAAAGGAAATTAATATTGAATCCTGTTACAGCACCATATATTCTGGTATTAAACCCATAAAAGTCAAAGATCAGTTCCCTTCACCCCAAGCCAATCATGCCATCCTCTGTGTTCCTCTAAAAAAAGACACTATCTGGTTAGAATGCACCGATAAAACCGCTCCATTCAATTACTTGGGCTCTCATACACAGGATCGCAAAGCACTGCTCTATAAAAAAAATTCAAGTGATTTTGCCAATACTCCCAAGCACTCGCTTAACGATGCGCTACAGTTATATAAAACTTCCATTTCCATTTCAGAAAATCAGGATGCTACGTTTGAATCGACTGGTATTTTAAAAGGAAGAGCTTTTGATTATTTAAAATCATTTGATACAGATCTGTCTGAAAATGAAAAACAACAATACATTGATTATATAACATTTTCAAGTATGGCGGATATCTCTGACTTTAGCATTCATAGACCGCACCGCGACTCGTCATTCTTAAACCTGAACCTAAAGGGAAAAGTAAACAGACTGTCTCAAAAATTAGGATCAAAAACGCTCCTTAAACCTTTTAAATCGTTGACATTTGATATGGAAACTCCTAAAAAAAGGAAGAACGAGCTATTTATGTACTATCCCATTAACAGGTGCGACACATTCATTTATTCTTTTAACCATACAATATCTAAAGTAGATGGATTAGCCAATATAAAATTGAAATCAGAATTTGGATCCTATCAAAAGGAATATAGTATTAAAGACCATAAACTTACAATCGTTCGAAATCTGCAATTAAAGCAAGGTCGGTATCCTTTTGAGCAATACGCCCACTTTTATGAATTTATTGAAAAAGTGAATGCTCAGGAAAATCAAAAGATTATTATAACACATTAACCTGCTCAAACATGAAGAAATTTTTATTTATTGGTATCTGTATTTTACTAATTGGTACTAATTTAATATCTCAGCAAAAAGATTCCTGGGAATCTGCTACAAAATGCGATTTTGAACCAGATGCACCTGCCGTAGTCATCTTCGACAAAGGAGAAACTAGGTTTGTAAGAGATGATAACGGATACACACTACAGTTTAAACGTCACAAACGAGTTAAGATTTTTAAAGAATCAGCTTTTGATCAGGGTGAAGTTTCAATTCCATTGTATATTGGTGAAAATGATATGGAAATGGTTCGTGACATTAAAGCTACTACATACTTTTACAACAAATCAACTGTTGAGAAAACTGAATTAGATCCCAAGCAGATTTATAAAGAGCCAATTAACAAATACTGGTATCATAAAAAATTTGCCTTACCCAATTTAAAAGAAGGTTGTATTATTGAATATAGCTATACCGTTAATACGCCCTATTTTATGCATCTGCCTGATTGGGAATTTCAATCGGAGATACCCACCGTTTACAGTGAATACAAAACAGCTATGATACCATTTTACAGCTATAGATACAGGGCACAAGGATTCAGCAACTTTGATGTATTCAACGAAAAGGAAAAGAGAGGACTGGACAGACAATTTATGAGTTTAACCTTTCATGATATGGTATATACTTTTGGAATGAAAAACCTGCCATCATTTAATGATGAAAGTTTCATTTCATCCAAAGATGATTACATTAAAAAAATAGACTTTCAACTTTCTGAGATAAACTACCCAACGGGATATTCAAAGAAATACATGTCCACATGGCCCGATCTGGCTAAAGAATTTATAGCCTCTAATGATTTTGGGAAATATATTAAAAAGGCAGAAAAATACGGAGCTAAAGAATGTATCCAAATTGCCAGCCTTCCTGTTTCTGAAAGAGTAGATGCCGTTATTAACTACGTTAAGAAAAACTTTAAACCCAATGGATATACCAACAAGTGGGCATCAAAAAGCATTAAGGAGTTCATCACAGAAAAAACCGGGAATACCGCCAATATAAACCTGATGGCTTTAGGCATATTAAAAGCTGTTGGCATAGATGCTAAACCAGTTATCATCAGTACACGCGATCACGGAAAAGTTACCGACAGTTTCCCTTTTTCCGATTTATTTAATCATGTATTGATATTGGTTGATATTAATGACTCTCCACTTCTTTTAGATGCCACTAACCCTTATTGTCCGAATAATATAATTCCTGCTAATTATTGTAATGACCGGGGATTTATTATTGAAAAGGATAATGAAAGGTGGGTAAACATTTATAACAAAACACCCTCTTATGAAAAAGTCAGCTTAAATTATTCTTTAAATCCGGAAACCAATCAAATAACAGGTACTGCCGATGTAAAGTGTACTGGTCATATATCGGTGGCTGAGAAACAAAAAATCGAGGCTGATTCAAAAAAATATACAGAGCAACTGGAAGATAAAGGCTTAATACTTAAAGATTCTATTGAGTTAACTGATTTTGAAAAAGAGCACGCTTTTAATTATAATATCAACTTTGAAAGTAATGTTGATCAAATTGGTGATCAAATTATACTGGCTCCATTTCTGAAACTTCCTATTCAGGAAAATCCTTTCAAACAAGAAAAAAGAGATTATGGAATTGATTTTATTTACCCAATGGTAAAAAGTTATCATGCCCAAATCAACATACCTGATGGATTTATGGTTGATGAATTACCCAAATCCTTCACCAAAAACTCACAGAATGTTGCAATAACATTTAAGGCCATTAATATGGATAATAAAACCATCATCTTAACCGCTTCCTATCACATCAAACGACCAAACTACCTAGCTTCAGATTACAAAGAATTGAAACAATTCTATAATGAAATAACACAACGTTTTAATGAGAATATTGTGATTACCAGAACAGGTGAATTAACGCAGAAATAGTTAAATTACACATCTACAACACCTTACAAAGACAACACTGGGATCTTATTTAGTTCAACAAAGTCTCCAATCTAAAGCGTATGTAAACAACGCTTTAGATTGGAGGCTTTGTGTTAGGTCACGTTTTTATTAATTTAACAAATCCTTATTTTCAACCATACCAGTATCTGAAAAAGTCCGATATTCTATTAAAAACCTGAGTTCGATATAAAATTAATGGCTCAAATCGCTTATAAATATTGAGTTTCAAGGAATGTTTGCGAAAGCATA
>JBNKGY010000189.1:0-8019 GCA_050290065.1 Marinilabiliaceae bacterium | reverse complement strand
AATTTGTGGCGCCATATTTTTTCAGTTAGCAGTGATACTTTATTTTTTGTAGTGTAAAAATATGTTTGGTTATCATTAGCCCAGGCACCATCAGAAGAAGCATTCTTAATTTCATCAGACAGGAACTCTCCAGTTTCCAGATTTTTAAATCGGATGGTATATACCCTTCGACTCAATGTATCTTCACCAAAGGCTAGTAATTTGTTATCCTGGCTAATTTCTAAACCACTGGCATCATAATATTCATGACCTTTAGCCAGTTCATTTTCATCTAAAATAATCTCTTCTTTATTATCGAGTGATTCTTTCTTTCTACAGTGAATTGGGTATTCACCACTTTCTTTATATCTGGTATAATACCAATATCCATTTGAGAAGTAGGGTACGGATTCATCATCTTTTTTTATTCGGCCCACAATTTCATTATACAGTTTTTCCTGAAGTTCTGTGGTGTTTTTCATAACAGAATCGGTATAGCTGTTTTCCGCATTCAGATATTTCAGCACTTTTTTAGTTTGAGCATCAGGAGTATCTGCATTCTTTTGTTCATCAGTTAATCGCATCCAAAAATAGGGGTCAACTCTGGTATCTCCATGGATGGATAGTATTGAATCTTTTTTTTCGGCAATAGGAGGATTTGGTAAATTTTCAGGAATCAAATCAGTTTTTTTTATTGGGGAGGTGCATGATGCAAAAATAAGACTTATAAAAATCCCTCGGGTTATTAGCTTATACATATTAAGTTTTGTTAGTGGGTTATATAATATAAAATTATACATAAATCATTAATTTACAACTAACTTAAATCATGTTTGTTTAATGAATAACGTTTGTGGTTATACTATTTTCTGGTCAGATATTGAATCACGAATATGTTTGAATGTTATTTTTATTAATCACTTATTTATTAAGCATGAAGATACTTTTAACAGGAGCAAATGGATATATAGGTATGCGATTATTACCTGTATTGCTGGATATGAATTATCAGGTTATTTGTGCAGTGAGAGATAAATCGCGTTTTAGTGTTCCATATAAAAACATGGCTGTTGTTGAAATAGATTTACTTAAGCCTGATACATTAGATAATATTCCTAAGGATATTGATGGAGCTTTCTATCTGGTTCACTCCATGAGTTCTTCAACCGGAGATTTTGATGAACAGGAATCTGTGTCGGCGACTAATTTTATCAATGCAGTATTAAATACCAACATTCAGCATGTGGTGTATTTAAGTGGGATAGTTAATGATCCTCAATTATCAAGGCATTTAAAATCACGCAAAGGTGTTAAAGAAATCCTTGGTTCAGGGCATTTTCATTTAACTACCTTAAGGGCTGGAATTATTATTGGATCGGGAAGTTCATCATTTGAAATTGTCCGTGATTTGGTAGAAAAGCTTCCTGTGATGATAACTCCCAAATGGATTTTGACCAGGTCTCAACCTATCGCCATTAGAAATGTGATAGAGTTTTTATCTCGTTGTATTTTTTGTGATGAAGTATATGATAATGTATATGATATAGCTGGTCCTGATATACTTACCTATAAACAAATGATGTTGCAATTGGCAGAGGTTCGCGGTTTAAAGCGATTTATATTTTCATTACCAGTTATGACACCCCGACTTTCGTCATATTGGTTGTATTTTGTTACTTCTACTTCGTATTTCTTAGCCGTAAATTTAGTCAATAGTATGAAGGTTGAGGTGGTAGCCCAAAAAAACAATCTGGCAGAATTGCTTAACGTGAATTGCATTACTTACAAGGAAGCTGTTAAGATGGCTTTTAACAGAATAGCTCAAAATGAAGTTATATCAAGCTGGAAAGACTCAATGGTTAGTAGTCATTTTAGTACTCATATTCAATCATTTATACAGGTGCCAACGTATGGTTGTTTTGTCGATCACCGGAAGTATGAAATTAATAATACAAAGGATGTTATCAATAATATTTGGAACATCGGTGGTGAAAATGGATGGTACACTGGAAATTTACTATGGAGGCTCAGAGGTTTATTGGATAAACTTGTCGGAGGAGTTGGACTAAGAAGAGGCCGTACACACGCTCATAAAATAAATGCTGGAGATGCATTGGATTTTTGGAGGGTTTTATTGGCCGATAAAGAAAAAGGTCGGCTATTACTTTATGCAGAAATGAGACTGCCAGGTGAAGCATGGTTAGAATTTAAAATTGAGAATAATCTGTTACATCAAACGGCTACTTTCAGACCCAAAGGTCTATTGGGAAGATTATATTGGTATGCCGTGCTCCCATTTCATTCTTTTATTTTTGGGAATATGATAAAAAAAATTTCTAAAAATTAATAAGTGAGTTAGATGCGCAGATAATCAATGTTATACAGGTTGTTCTGATAGGTGAATATTTGCTTATTTTATTTGAGTTTTTCAATATAATTAAACTACTTTTACATATAAATATAATTGCGTTTTAGCGTAAAAAAATGGAAAAGATATCTTTAGTTATATTAAAAGTTATTTGGCTGAATATTATCAGTTCGAGGATATCTTATTCAACACTTCCTCTCTCATTTCTTTATATATTTTCTGAACTATAATACCCTGATTGTAGAATATCAGGTCGGTTTCAGAATGTTTTTTCTTGTGGAAACAGACCCCTTAAATTGAAAAGTCGAAATTAAACTTTTGCCAGTTTTTGTAATTTCCTTAAAGTGAAATACAATGAAGGAATTTTTGTTTCGTACTTGCCAATTTATACTTATACACTCATACTCAAATAGCGGATTTGATTATTGAAATAATCATTTATTGATTTAACCAATTGGTGGTTATAGTCAGTTAATGTGGATTTTTATTAAAAATAAAGGCGAAGAATTTTTCGAATAAATTGTAACAAACGATGAAACCATACATCACCTATTTAAATAATACGGTCAATAAGAATACGGAATTATTGTCCAAACATCAAGGCTCAATTAAGTGGGTAAATAATGAATCTTCATGGGCTATGGAAACGGAACGAAATCAGTTAATAGAAAGTCTGAAAACAAAAGTAAATTCATCATTCAAAAATTCAAAGCTTTGGTATAAAAGCCTTTCGAAGGGATGTGAATTATGTGCAGCAGGGGAATGGTCATGTCTTTTTGTGAATAATATTTGCAATGCAACATGTAACTTTTGTCCCACCGGTCAGCAATCAGATGAAATACCATCATCGCAAGGAAGTACATTTTATTCACCTAAAGAATACGCAGATTATATTAACTATTTCGATTTTAAAGGTGTCAGTTTAAGTGGAGGAGAGCCGTTGTTAACTCTTCCTAAAACCATTGAATTTATTGAAGCAATCAGAAAATATTGCAGACCAGACATTTATTTGTGGATGTATTCAAATGGTCTTTTAGGTAGTAAATCTATATTTAAACACCTAAAAAGTTTAGGTCTGGATGAAGTGAGATTTAATTTGGTGGCAGGAAATTTTGATTTGAGTGTTATTGAAAAAGCATCACCGTATATTAAAAATATAACAGTTGAAATACCAGCAGTTCCGGAGCACTATGAAAAGCTAGTATCGATACTTCCGCAATTGGTAACAATGGGTGTGACAAATATAAATCTGCATCAATTAAGGGTGACTCCTCATAATGTAAATAAAATGATTTGCAAGGGATACACCTTTGTTCATGGTGATCCGGTTACCGTTGCAGAATCTGAATTAACGGCACTTAGACTTATTGAGTATGCTTTTGAAAATCATATTCAGATAGGGATTAACTATTGCAATTATCATTATAAAAATAATTTTCAAAAAGCAGGTTACAGAAGAAAGATGGCCTCAAAATTTGTAGATGTGAATCAGGAAGTAACCGAGAAAGGTTATGTAAGAACAATACATGGTTTATCAGGAAAGAAATCAACAGCATTAACATTACCAAATCTCATTAAAAAGATCGATAAATATGAGGATCTGAAATTGGATTATTCCCGATTCCATTTTGGTGATCTAATGGATGAAACGCACGAAGAGAATAAGGTAGAGATTAAGGGAAAGCAATATCAACTTAAGGAAATTTCTGTTGCCAGCAACATTGAGATATCAAGTAAACTATACTTACAAGCACTTGAATTTGATACTGCCAAGGCCTTTAATCTGGATGAAATGTTTAAGGTGTTTTTATATGAGAAAATTGAGGATGGTTTACCGGAGTATTACTAATCGAATTTAGAATGCTTGTTACTAACCAACTGTTTATTGATTATAATCGTTTTTAATTAAATGAACATACATATAAGGAAAGCCGAAGCAAATGATCAATGTTTTCTGGTAAATCTGGAAAAAGCTTCATTTCCAAAATTTCAGCAAAGTAAAATCAGAAGTATCCGCTTGAGTTTGCATAGTCATTCTCAGGAGGCATGGATAGTTGGAGAAAAGTCAAATAGAAATCATCAACTGGGTGCAACAGTATTGTTTAAATACAAAAGGGCACTTCGAATATATTCAATTGCCTTGCTTCCTGAATTTAGAAATAAGGGTTTAGGATCATTAATATTAAATGAAGTTGTTGATTATGCTCGAAAAAATCATTTCTATAAAGTGATTCTTGAAGTAAGAAAAAGTAATGTAGATTTGATAAACTGGTATGTTAAGCATGGTTTTAAAGTACTGAAAACAATTCCTGATTATTATAAGATAGGAGAGGACGGAATTAAAATGGAGCTTTTAACCGAAAGTGAATTACCATCTTCAAAAACTACCAATATTATTGTAATTAATCAACCTCATAAGTGGACTTTTAACGATGTAAATGCCAGAGTAATATCTGTTAAGGAATATATTAACAATCCTGTTTATCATTCTAATACAGGATTAAGAGTATTTAATCTTTGTAGTTCATATAAGTATCAGAGTTATGGTTATTATGTTTCGTTGCTGGCTTCAGCTCGAGGTCAACGAATAATACCGGGGATTGATACTATACGTGATTTCAGATTAAAGAATGTAGTGCGTTCAGCAGCATATGATTTGGATGAATTAATGAATAAAGCGCTTTCAAAACAGGAACAGTCACCATTTAGTTTGAATATATATTTCGGGCAGACTAAATATAAAGAATTTAAAACTTTAGCCTGGCAATTGTATCTGCTTTTTGAAGCGCCACTGTTTGAGGTTAACTTTATAAAACTGGAACGATGGATTATTAAAGATGTGAAAGTTTTGTTCCTGAATAAGTTACGGCAGGATGAAATAGAAATGATGTATGGGTTTGCAGGTAGCTATTTTAGTAAAAAGCGATTTAATAAAACGAAACTCAATAACTACAAATATGACATTGCTATTTTGGTTAATCCGGATGAACCAACGCCTCCTTCATGTAATCAGGCATTGCAAAAGTTTAAAGAGGCTGCAAATAAAAAAGGACTTTATGCGGAGTTTATTACTAAGTCTGATTTTGATAAAATAAATGAGTTTGATGCTCTTTTTATCAGGGAAACTACCAGTGTTAACAATCATACCTATGAATTTTCCAGAATGGCCTATGCTGAAGGGTTGGTAGTAATTGATGATCCCTGGTCAATTTTGAAATGTTCTAATAAGATTTTTCAACATGAATTGTTTAGAAAACATAAGGTGTTAACTCCCAATACCATTGTTTTTACAAAAAACTTCTTTAAAAAAGGTGATCTGGATTCATTGCAGTTTCCACTAGTTTTAAAACAGCCGGATAGTGCATTTTCATTAGGTATAACTAAGGTTGAAAATAAGGAAGAAGCATTAATGGCATTGAATGATTTATTTAAGAAATCAGATATGGTAGTGTGTCAGGAATTCCTCTATTCTGAGTACGACTGGCGCATTGGGTTATTGGATAACCAACCTCTTTTTGCCTGTAAATATTATATGTCAAAAGGACATTGGCAAATCTACAATTGGAGAGGAGAGGAGGAGGAAACATCTGGTTCTTTCGAAACACTGAAAATTGAAGACGTGCCTGATGAAGTGCTTCAAACTGCATTAAAAGCCGCAGGACTTATTGGCGATGGTTTGTATGGTGTCGATTTAAAAATGCTTGATAATAAGGTGTATGTTGTTGAGGTCAATGATAATCCGAATATTGATTTTGGCATTGAAGATGATGTATTAAAAGATGAACTATATAAAAAAATTATTGATTCATTATACAACCGGATTGAAATATCTAAAAACATACAAAAAATTGATTTCAGAAAGAAATAGTTGAAATCGATTATTTCGTATCATATATTTTAACTTCTGAATAAACTAAATCATTTGTATACTGTTTAAGTCACTATGTTATGCCTTTTTTATAGGATATTACTATAAACTAAGGGAGTAAAGTAAACAAATTGTAGTTTATTTGCGATCGCAAATTATTTTAGAGAATATTGAGAATATGGTGGTTGAGAAAAGTACACGTGAAAAAAGCAGTAAAAATATTGTTAAAAATACAGGAAACAGATTGGTTTTGTGGATTGTTTTAGGGTTTACACTTGCAAGTCAAACAGAAGTTACCGCTCAGTTGGATTCAGCATCTTTTCGAAAAGAAATTGATTTAGAAGAAATTCAGGTTTCAGCCAGAAGAACTCCTGTTTCTTATTCTGAGGTAGGAAGAGTTGTTACCGTAATTAGTAAAAAGGAAATTGAAGCTTTACCGGTTCAGAGTGTAGATCAGTTATTGGAGTATGTAGCACATGTTGATGTTCGGCAGCGAGGTCCTTTAGGGATACAGAGTGATGTAAGTGTTAGAGGCGGATCATTTGATCAGGTCATGATTTTGCTAAATGGAATTAATATTACTGATCCTCAAACGGGACACCATAGCCTGAATCTTCCGGTCGACTTTCAAAGTATTCAGAGAGTTGAAATTTTAGAAGGTCCCGGAGCCAGAGTTTTTGGTTCTAATGCATTTAGCGGTGCTATTAATTTTATAACAGGAACTGAAGATCATTCTAGTGCTACTGTAAATGGTTTGGGGGGAGAAAATGGCTTATATAGTTTAGGTGTTAACAGCACTATAGTAACTGGTGAGATAAAGAATTTTGTTGCTGCTAATAAAAGTGCAAGTGACGGATATATTAACAATACAGATTTTGATCTTTATAATCTGTTCTACCATGGTCAGTTAAATACTAATAAGGAAATCATTGAGTTACAAGCTGGATATACAGATAAATCATTCGGTGCTAACTCCTTTTATACAGCTCGTTACCCCAATCAATTTGAGCAGACGAAGACAACATTTGCGAGTTTGAGTATGGCATCAAAATCAAAAAATCCAATTAAGTCATCAGTATACTGGCGTCGTCATCAGGATCGTTTTGAGCTTTACAGAGGTTTTAAAGATGCTGCTTCGTGGTATACAAATCACAACTATCACTTAACTGATGTATTTGGAGTTAATGTTAATGTTGTAATTAATTCATTATTAGGTAAAACAGCAATTGGAGGTGACTTACGTTCAGAAAGTATATTCAGTAATGTTTTGGGTGAAGATATGTCAATAATTAGAGAAGTACCAGGTGAAGAAAACGCTTTTTTTACCCAAAATTATAACCGATCAAATACATCTTTTTTTCTCGAGCATAGCTATAGATTTGAAAACCTATCTGTATCAGGAGGCTTAATGGCAAATATGAATTCCGATTTAGGCTATAAATTTAATGTGTTTAAAGGATATGAAGTAAGTTGCTGGGTTACGGATGAATTAAAACTATTTTCTAGTTATAATGAATCTCTGCGGATGCCAACCTATACCGATTTATTTTACAATGGACCCAATAATATAGGAAATCCGGATTTAAAGCCAGAAGAAGCTTCAAGTAAGGAATTTGGACTTAGATATAGAAATTCAAGTGGTATCTATGCTAATTTATCCTATTTCGAACGGAAAGGTAAAAATATGATTGACTGGGGAAAACCTACAGAAGCTCCTGCTGATACGAAATGGACCACCTCAAATATTAACAAAATTAAGACTTATGGAATTGAGACCGTATTTTCAGCCAATTTATTAAAGTTA
>JBNKGY010000188.1:0-8126 GCA_050290065.1 Marinilabiliaceae bacterium | reverse complement strand
TGTGAAAAATTCAAACCGCAGTATACTAGCGTATATGAGGATTTGGATGTTGAGCAACAACGCAGTAGTTGGACTTTAATAGACGAACACTATTTAAATACTTTTGCAGTAACATTTTTAAATCTTATACGTTAGAAGTTAAAGCTCCTGAATTTAGGATTAAGGTTAAAATCATTTAAAACGTTAATTTCATGTTAACACTTCAATTATTTGCTCAATTAATAATATGATTTATTAGATTTGTGAATCACGATTAAATGAATCACAAAAAATAATTAATAATAAAACCAATGGCTTAAGATGAATTATAACCAAATCATTTGAGGTGGTTTAATTATCATAGCAAGCCATTAGATTTTGCTAATTTTTAAGAAAAATGAAAAAAATTACATTTGGATTAATCACCTTTTTCTGTTTAGTTAGTTTAAAGGCACAGCACAGTAAACCTAATTTCTCGTTTGACAATACAATCCATGATTTTGGAAATGTTAAAGAGGAAAAAGGACCAATTTCACACGAATTCTCTTTCACAAACACAGGTGGTCAACCCCTGGTAATTCATAATGTTAGAGCGTCTTGCGGATGCACAGAACCGGAATGGAGCAAACAACCAATTCCTCCAGGAGGTAAAGGATTTGTAAAAGCAACTTATAATCCCCAAAACCGTCCGGGAAACTTTAACAAGACAATTACCATTACTGCTAATACAGAAACTCCTAATACTGTATTAAGAATAACCGGTAATGTTACCCCAAAACCTAAAACGGTTGAAGACAATTTCCCTAGAGAAATGGGAGATATAAGGTTAACGAGCAGTCATATTAGTTTTACTGCAATTGACCCCAAAGGAAGCAAAACCGAAGAGATTCGTTTTTTAAACTCTTCCGACAAAGAAGTTAAAGTTGAATTTGACCGGGTACCAGAACATTTGACTATTAAAGCAACCCCTGAAATAGTAAAACCAGGAGCTGAAGGAGTAATCACTGCTACCTATAATGCAGCCAAAAAGAACGATTGGGGATTTGTTTATGATCAGATTTTCCTGACGCTTAATGGTGAAAAAAATTATAAAAACAGAATTAGTATTAATGCGAATATTCAGGAAGACTTTAACAAATGGTCTTCTGAGAAAAAAGCCAATGCTGCTAAAATAACCGTTGATAACAAAATATTCGACTTTGGTACCATTCAGCAAGGAGAGTCAACTGAACACACTTTTGTTATTAGTAACGTAGGTAAGTCTGATCTTATCATACGAAAAGTTAAAGCATCATGTGGTTGTACAGCAGTAAAACCTGAAAAAGAAGTAATTGCTCCTGGTGAGAAAACTTCAATTAAGGCTACTTTTAATTCAAGAGGTAAATCGGGTCGACAAAATAAATCAATAACTGTAATTACCAATGACCCATTGGCAAGCAATGTTTTATTAAGAATACAAGGAACAGTTAATACGGACTCAACCAATTAGTAATAAATTTCCTTGTATAAATTCTACTCATTGTTGAGTTGAGGGATAAATAATAAAAATAAAATTCGTTAGAATAGAATTTTATAAAAATCATAGAACGGAGTGCCTTCATAATTAAATGAAAGCACTCCGTTTGTATATTTATCAAAGGATGAATTTTGAGCCTTTATAATTTAGAGAATCATCTTAAATCCATTAGAAAAGACACTGTGCTAACCTGCATTCAAATATTTTGATCGAACTCAGTTTAATACATAACAGTTTTGAAGTCTCAACAAACAATAAATTTTGCGAATAACTGATATTTTTAAAGTAATTAGAATATTATAGATCTTTAAATAATACCGAAATCAATTTTATAATGTAAATTCGCATATTAACAATTAAAAATTTAGAATGCTTCACGACGATCACATAGAAAACGATCCGACATATAAAAATCTGAATGTTAACAAAGGGGTTAATCAAGTACAGACTGTAAACCAAGCTGCTGCAAAACGCTTTTTACAGAGGAAGCGTAAAACTCCATCCGTAGATGACTTTTTTAACGGAATAAGAAACGGAGATATCACCCTACTAAGTCAGGCTGTTACCATGGTAGAGAGTTCCAGACCTGAACATCAGAAAATTGCACAAAAAATTATTGAGAAGTGCCTGCCTTATACTGGCAACTCTGTACGTTTAGGAATTACTGGTGTGCCGGGTGCCGGGAAAAGCACCTTAATTGAAGCCCTTGGAATGCACATTGTTAATCAAGGCGGTAAATTAGCGGTATTAGCTATTGATCCAAGTAGTGAAAGATCAAAAGGTAGTATTTTAGGTGACAAAACCAGAATGGAGGATCTTTCCTCAGAACCCAATGCTTACATACGTCCTTCACCATCAGCAGGTTCATTAGGAGGAGTTGCACGAAAAACCAGAGAAACAATAATTTTATGTGAGGCTTCAGGATTCGACACAATATTTATTGAAACAGTTGGTGTTGGTCAGTCTGAAACTGCAGTCCATTCAATGGTCGATTTTTTCTTACTGATCATGCTGGCAGGAGCCGGAGATGAACTTCAAGGAATAAAACGAGGCATTATGGAAATGGCTGATGCCATTGCGATTAATAAGGCTGATGGTAATAACATCAATAAGGCCAATATGGCCAAAACAGAATACTCAAACGCCTTACACCTTTTCCCTCCTACAAAGTCAGGATGGATACCTCAGGTAAAAACATGTTCAGCTCTTAATATAACAGGAATCCCGGAATTATGGGAAATGGTTTTAGAATATACTCAATTAACCAATAAAAATGGGTATTTTTCGAAACGAAGACACCAACAAGCACAATATTGGATGTTTGAATCAATTAATGAAGTTTTAAAATCAAACTTTTATCAAAATAATGAAATATCAGAACTTATTGAGAGTTATAAAGATAAAGTAATTAATGATGAGATTAGTTCATTTTCAGCAGCCCATGAATTACTAAATAAATACTTTAAAGAAACAATTAGATAATTAATCAAAATGCAAGATGACAAACTTGCAATCATTTAAAAACAAACACATAATGAAAAATGTATTATTAACTGCAATACTTGCTATTGCATTTGTTGCTTGTCAACAGAAGAACTATAAGATTGAGGGGACTATTGCTGATTTGGCAGAAGGACAAGCAATTTTAAAAAAGGTTGAAAACGGACGACCTGTTTCAATAGATACAGCTGCAATTGTCGAAGGAAAATTCACATTTACCGGAAGTGAAGAAGAACCTCAAATATATTTGATATATATAGATGACAACCGTATTCCAACAATGTTTTTTGGTGAAAACAAGAACATTACAATTACTGCAGAAGATGTTACTAAATTAAATGATGCTAAAGTGGAAGGCTCTCCTATTACGGATATCTACACTTCTCTTATCAAAGAAATGCCTGGGAAAGAAAGACTTGAGCAGTTACAAAAAGAATATCAGGCTGCTATGAGTGCTTCTGATCAGGCAACTATGGAAGCGCTAAGAACTGAAGCTAATGAAATGGCGGAAGAACAAAAAGCTTATTTCATTCAATTTATTAAGGACAACACTTCAAATATTGTAGGTGCAAATATGGCTTTGCAAGCTGCCTCTGAATTCGAATATGATGAGTTTAAAGAACTTGTAAGTCAATTTGAAACTAATTTAGGAGACCACATGTATGTAAATGAGCTTAAAAAAGCGCTTGAACCAATGGAAAAAGCAGCTGAGGCAGAAAAAGCAACTGCAATTGGTGAAGTAGCTCCTGATTTTACTCTAGAAAGCATTGACGGAGAACCTGTATCTTTATCTTCATTAAAAGGAAAGTATTTATTAGTTGACTTTTGGGCATCATGGTGCAAACCTTGTCGCGAAGAAAATCCAAATGTAGTTAAAGCATTTGCAGAATTCAAAGCTAAAGGATTTGATGTATTGAGCGTATCTTTAGATAGAGATTCGGCAGCATGGAAACAAGCAATTGCTGATGATCAATTAACATGGAATCACGTTATTGATGCACAAGGTGATATCGCAAATACATATGGCGTTCAGGGTATTCCTTTTACTTTATTATTAGATAAGGAAGGAAAAATCATTGCTAAAAATCTTCGAGGAGAAGAATTAACTGCAAAACTTACTGAGCTATTAAACTAGTCTGAATTTACATAAGGATATAAAAAGCATCTCAAAATGAGATGCTTTTTTTTTGGTAGTCTCTGAAAGAAAAGTCCAGGGTAGGCATCAATATTTAACACAATTTCTGGCATTCTTTATATATCTTTGTCACCTGGTTTATAAACCACCAATTATTTTACAATTATCATCAATGCTTCAATATGGCTGTTGTTTCATTAAAAAACCTGAATAAATCATTATTGTACAGAAGTATATATTTTCAGTTAGTAATTCGAATAACAATGCTGATTGCGTTATACACTTCGATTAGAATACTGTTTTTCGCCTTTAATTACGATTATTTCAATAATCTAACCTTTTCCGGTTTTACCAACATTTTAAAAGGCGGCCTTGTATTTGACTTATCAGCAATCATTTACACAAATATTCTCATCATTCTGCTAAGTTCAATACCTTTTAAAATAAAATACTCAGAGATCTACCAAAAAATAACCCGTTTTATATTTATCTCTGTAAATGCAATATGCCTAATAATAAATTTTGCAGATATCGTATATTACAATTTTACATTAAGACGAACTACAGCCACCATATTTGATGAATTCAGTAACGACTCTAATTTAATTAAGATATTCTATAATTCCTTATTTGATTTTTGGCCTGTAACTATTGCTGGAATAATTACAATAGCTCTATTTATATATGCCGAACTTAAAATTAATAAACCGAAGCATATTATTAGTTCCAATTGGTATTTCTATCCTGTTCAAACTTTGATTTTACTATTAATAGCCGGTTTATCAATTGGAGCCATGCGTGGTGGTTTTTCTGAGAGTACCCGTCCTATTACACTAAGTAATGCCTCAAAGTATGTGGAGAACAACAATGAAAGAGCACTGGTTTTAAATACACCTTTTGCATTAATCAGAACATTTGATAAAAAAGCGCTTGAAAAGGTTAACCTTGTTGATCAGGAAGAATTAAATAAAAATTATTCTGTATTCCATAAGGCATCTGAACTAGATACTTCATTATTTAAAACCAAGCCTAATGTTGTAGTCATCATTCTTGAAAGTTTTGGTCGTGGTCATGTTGGTTATTTCAATCAGGATATACCAAATTTTAAAAGCTTTACTCCTTTTATTGATTCATTGAGCCAGCATTCATATGTTTTTAAAAATGCTTTTGCAAACGGAAGAAAATCAATTGATGCACTCCCTTCCATAATGGCCAGTATACCATCCGTAAATGAACCTTTTGTACTATCTTCATACTCTGGTGACAAAATTAATTCTATGGCCAGCATTTTAAATGATGAAGGTTATTACACTGCCTTTTTTCACGGGGCTCCTAACGGCTCTATGGGCTTTGATGCTTTTACAAAACAAGCTGGTTTTCAAGATTATTACGGTAAAGATGAATTTAACGACGATAGTCAGTTTGATGGTATTTGGGGAATATGGGATGAACCATTTTTTCAGTTTTTCGCCAATAAAATGGGTGAATTCAAACCTCCATTCATGACTACTATTTTTAGTGTAAGCTCACATCATCCTTTTCATGTTCCTGAAAAATATGTAGACATCTTACCCGAAGGAGAACTTCCTTTAAAAAAGTGTTTGGCATATACAGATAATGCCCTTCGCAAGTTCTTTGAAAACTGCAAACTGCAAAGTTGGTATAGCAATACTATTTTTGTAATAACTGCCGATCATGCATCGCTCACCAATGAGCCAAAATATAAAACTACTTCAGGTTCTTTTGCCATTCCATTGTTATTTTACACTCCAAACCCAAATACCTTCGTTGGATTTAATGATTCTATTAACGCTCAGCAAATAGACATCATGCCCTCCATATTAAATAAGGTTGGGGTAACGCAGAAATTTGTTGCCTTTGGTTCAGACATATTTGATACTGATAAAAAGCATTTTGCTTTTAATTATCGAAATGGAATATATCAGGTAATAATGAATAATCATTTATTACAGTTTGATGGCAAAAAGTCTATTGCCCTTTATGACCTGAAAAATGATAAGCTTCAAAAGCACAACCTAATAAATGAACAAAAGGAAAAAGCCGCTGAACTTGAATTACACTTAAAATGTATATTTCAGGAATATTCTAACCGACTTATTGATGATCAATTGACAGTAAATTCGAATTAAATAGTGTTCGTCTATAAAGTCCAACTACTGCGTTGTTGCTCAAAATCCAAATCCTCATATACGCTAGTATACTGTGGTTTGAATTTTTTACACGCCTTGTATTTAAACTTTATACTCCAAACACCCGTCTTTATGGACAAGGACTAAATAGAATAAATTATTATAGTCCGTTTATCAACTAATATTTTATGGTATATATTTAACGATAATTCTAAATGTAATCACAATATTTTTAGTTGTAATTTTAATGGATTCTGATTCTTTCCTTTGCACCTTCCTGATAGTCGTGCAAAGCATCACCTCCTTTACTAATTAGTTTTTCAGAAGGATCTAAGAGCTCAGCTGTATGAACCATATTTTGGGTTATCGATCTATTTGATGAATGGATCGTAATATCATCATACAATTCATTTGTATAAGCGAAACACTTATAATTCAACGAATCCTTTGAAATATTTATTAATTGATACATTTTTCTAAAGGCAGCCATTCTATCCCACTTATCAAAAACTGAAGGTGTATATGATTTCTTCGAACAGGACGATGTTACATATATTGGAACCATTGCTCCTCCTGACTTATCTTTTGTATTATAACGTGCATATCCATGATCATGTCCCTGTAGAACCAGATCTACTCCATATTCTTCAAACAATGGCTTTAATACGTAGTGGGAAGTCAGATTTAAACAATTTTTCCTTAATGAATATACCGGATGATGCATAATAACAATTTTCCAGCGACATGTTGTTGTTTCAAATAATTCCTTAATCCAATCATACTCCTCTTTAATAGAAAATGGATTGCAAAACCCGTCTGTATCTAAAGTAATGATAAGTGCATTTTTATATTCCCAAAAACAGCAACGTCCCTTATAATTCTCTGGGCCATTTTGAGGAAGTGGAAAATAATGCGTCCATCGTTTATCAATTTTTTTAATAATCCCTTTAAAATACTCATGATTTCCGGGGCAAGCAATAAACGGAATACTACAAGGTACTTGTTCTAATGATGCATACCATATATTCCAGTATTTTTCAATAGGGCGTTCAATCATATCACCTCCGAAAGCCCAAAAATCAACATCTGAATATTTATTTGCTAAATGTTGAAATATACCTTCATCATCTCCCATTTTTTTATCTTGAACATCTCCCAGGTATAAGAACGAAAAATCATCAGACTGATTCCCCATGCGAAAGGAATACCAAGGAGTTTTATCATAGTTATTTTTAATTTGATAGTGGTAGGTAGCACCCTGTGTTAGATTATTTAATTCTGCACGATAAAAAACAGATTTACCACCTTGAGTTTCAACCACAGTACCAACACCATTAATCTTAAAAGTGTCAATAGTACCATCCATCACCAAATTCACCCAATTATCTTTAATACTAGTATCGCTTCGCCAGGCAAGATTACGTTCTGAGTCTATTTGTTCTCCCACACTTAACATTATTCTATTAATGCTATTTACTGGAGTTTCAAACTCTGCTTCTTCTATATTTCCAAACCAAATTTTCCACTTACAAACAGTAATTACCACTAGTATTAGGGTAAGTATTACTAAAACTTTAAATTTCATCTCTACAAAATATCGTTAAACAGCTTCCATTATCATCCAGTTTATTTGTTTTGGGGGTATGAAGCTTATTGACTTTAACACAAAAAAACAAGTAAAGTTTCATTTTTCATTCAATTATTCATACTGTTCCAGTGTTTATTTCAAATACAATATCTCCACAGAAAGTTTAAGATTAAAATACCTTTTAACCTGAGTTCGATTAAAATTTTATAATTCAGATTGACATAAAAGGCTGATATACAAGGCAAATTTTGCAGGGCT
>JBNKGY010000187.1:0-8144 GCA_050290065.1 Marinilabiliaceae bacterium | reverse complement strand
AAGGATTTAAACAAATAAATCATTGACTTATTTTGCTGATATTCAGTATTTTACAGCATGCTTTAACGGACTATTGAGAATATGTACTAATAATATATGAAGTATCTAATTAATATTATATATAAAGGATCAATTGCTCTTATTGGTCTATTTATATTTTCGTTTTTTTGAACGAAACATGTGAAATGTCATAAAATAGTGCTGGATTAATTATTTATTTTGGACTTCCTTAGAAAAAAAATCACACCTTTTTCCCAATCCTAATTTGTTGAATCATATTTTATAATAAAAGAATTAATTGAATTATGAATAGGTTAAGTTGGGTGAGTGTTTTTATATTTTCAATTATTAGTTTGAATATAAATGCTCAGGAGAAAGATAGTGAAGGTTATAAGTTTGAAACAATTTATGATTTAGAAGCCACTTCTGTTAAAAATCAATTTCGATCAGGGACTTGCTGGAGTTTTTCCGGATTATCATTCTTAGAGTCAGAAATGATTAAAGCAGGTAAAGAGTCTACAGATCTTTCAGAGATGTTTGTGGTTCGCAATTGTTATTCTGATAAAGCCACAAAATATGTACGCTTACATGGGTCTTTGAATTTTGGATCAGGAGGTTCATTTGCTGATATTTTATATTCATGGGAAAATTATGGTTTGGTTCCTGAAGAAGCTTATTTGGGTTTGGAATATGGAGAAGAGAAGCATGTCCATGGAGAGTTGGATGTGTTGTTAAAGGCATATGTTGATGCGGTTTTAACCAATAAAAATAAGAAGCTTTCAACAGTATGGCATAAGGGGTTCAATGGCATTTTAGACGCTTATCTGGGTGTATATCCTGAAACTTTTAATTACAAGGGTAAAGATTATACCCCTGAAACATTTGCTAAAGATTATACAGGTCTCAATCCTGAAGATTACATTATCGTTACCTCATTTAGTCATCATCCATATTATTCAAAATTTATTTTTGAAGTGCCTGATAATTGGGTATGGGGAGAGGTTTATAATGTGACACTTGATGACCTTAAAGAGATAATGAATTCATCGTTGGAGCAAGGACATACTTTTGCCTGGGCTTCTGATGTTAGTGAAAGAGGTTTTTCATTTAAAAAGGGAGTAGCTATTGTTCCTGAAAATGATATTGAGGAAATGTCAGATTCTGAAAGATCAAAATGGGAGGCTTTAAGCGCAGCAGATAGAAATAAATTAATGTATAGTTTTGATGGACCAGTTACCGAAAAAGTGATAACTCCGGAACTGAGACAAGAGCTTTTTGATAATTATTTATCTACTGATGATCACGGAATGCACGTAACCGGAATGGTTAAAGATCAAAATGGAACAGTTTATTATAAAGTGAAAAATTCATGGGATACAAATAATATATATGATGGTTATTTTTATGCATCAGAGTCATTTGTACTACTTAAAACTATGAATATCATGATCAATAAAAATGTTCTTCCTAAGGATATTAAAAAGAAAATAGGTGTAAAGTAGAAGTAAAAACCGATATCATCATCAACAAATACCCAATCAATTTTTGAATAACATGATATTCGGTTAAGCCGCTCCTTTTTTAGGGGCGGCTTTTGTTTTATATTTGCCAGAAACAATTCAAGATGAACTATAAAAATTATAAAACCAGAATTAAGATTAAAGCTGAGGCAGAAGATATTTATGCTGCCCTAACAAATCCTTTTACAATTGAGCTTTGGTCTGGTTATCCTGCCATTATGAGCACTGAACCAAATTCTGAATTTTCCCTTTGGGAAGGAGATATCGTTGGGAAGAATCTTGAATTCGAGACTAATTCGAGAGTTGTTCAGCAATGGTATTTTGGCGAGCAGGATGAGCCTTCAATTGTTACAATTAAAATCTTTGTCCAAAAGAATCACTGTCAGGTTGAGCTGGTTCATACGAATATTCCAGAAGAAGATTATGAGGATATTTGTGAGGGATGGGAAAATTATTACCTGGGAGCAATTAAAGAATTTTTCGAAGAGGATTAATAAATTTCATTAACTCTTAAAATCTTATAGAATTGGTGTTGGTTTTTTTCTATTTTTATAGCTAATCAAACCAAACCAATTTTATAATGACTTTCAATAGGTACAGAGCTTACCCCTTTGTTCGATTTTTAGTTCCTTTCGCAGCAGGATTATTAATCGCAATAAAATTTTCAATTCCCCATTCGTTAGTATTTTGGTTTACAATTGCATTAATAGCATTTGTTGTTTTTTTATCTGTTAATTTAAAGTTCAGATATTCTCATCGTTGGATTAATGGTTTAGTTATTCATGCTTTTCTCTTCATAGCCGGTCTTGTCAGTTTTCCTAATTATCAATATTCCCAGGATATTTATAGCAATGAAAAGCGGTATGATTGTAAAGTCGTTTCCGTATCAAAAAATACTGAGGAAAAACAAACGCTTGTTTTAATTTGTAGTAGGGAAACAGAAAAAATGACATTTAAAATTTTGGCCTATGTTAATAAAAACCGATTGGCTGAAAGTTTTTGTCCGGGTGACAAACTTATATACAATGGAGCTATTAATAAAGTCGAAGGAGCTTCAAATCCATATACATTCGACTATTCTGTATACCTGAGTAATCGTGATATTATTGGTCAAATCTATTTGACTGAGAATAACTTTAGGAAGGAGGGTGATAGTTTTAATTTATTAAAATACTTTTTTAAAATAAGGTTATGGGCAGAATCAAAATTTAAAGCTTTAAACCTGGAGAATGAAGAGTTTGGGATTTTATCCGCATTGATACTCGGAGATAAAAGTTACTTAAATTATCAAACAAAAGCCAGCTTTTCAAATGCAGGAGTAATACATATATTATCAGTAAGTGGCTTGCATGTTGGTATTATCTATTTAATATTAATATCCCTATTTTGCAGATTTAATAAACCTGTTTTTAAAATTGCTAAAATAATTATGGTATTGTGTGGCTTATGGTTTTATGCCGGATTATCCGGTATGTCTCCGTCTGTGTTGAGATCCACAACTATGTTTTCAGTTTTTATTATCGGTCAAGGGTTAAAGTACCAGTACAATATCTATCATTCAATGGCAATTTCTGCCTTTATTATTCTACTATTTGATCCATATGCAATTATTCATGCCGGATTTTGGTTGAGTTATTTTGCGGTTGCTTCTATTGTTTACTTTTATCCGTTAATTAATAATTCATTATACTTTTCAGCCCCGTATTTAAAGTATTTTTGGTCGTTAATATCCGTTTCAATCGCAGCGCAAATTGGTACAGCTCCTCTGGTGATTTATTTGTTTGGATTCTTTCCAACTTGGTTTTTAGTGGCAAATGTTTTTATTATTCCAATTCTACCATTTCTATTATTAGCAGGTATTATTGCTGTTGTTTTTCCCGTAGGATCAATTCCTTTTGTGTTTGTTAGTGGATTTATTTTTGAGATTTTACATTTTATAATTCAACTTACAATGTGGATTTCAGACTTACCGTATGCTCAGTTTATCTCACTTCAATTCGATTTTCCTGAATTGGGTTTCTTTTATGCTTCATTATTAATTTGGATTATTTGGAAAGGTAACAGACAGGCAAGATATTTCATCATGTCACAAATGGCCTTTTTGCTGTTTTTATGTGTATTAGTAATAAAAGTGTATCATAATTTTAATCAACAACATTTAGTAGTTCATCAAACCAAACGACATTCAAACTATTCCTATATAAAGGATGGAACTTTAGTTAATTTCATGTGCGATAGCGTTAGTAAAAAAGAATTTAATCAATCTGTTTTTCCATTATATTTAGTCTATGGTTGTCAGGAAATACATCAGCAACTTTTTGTGGATAAAATTCTCGAACCTATTGTAATTAAAGATCATGTTGGTATTATTGTAAATGGAAATGTGCCTGTAAAAGAAATGAGAATTGTATCAGAATATATAAAAATGATAATAATTACATCTCAGGTTCCGTTTGATACGATAGAGGAATTAGTTTGTATGTATTCTGACATGATAATAGTTTTTGATTCGTCATTCTCCAGGTTTCAATCAGAAAAGCTAAGAACTAAATTTGAAAAAAAACGTTATACATGTTACTATACATCACTTAACGGAGCCTATATATACCCCTAATTTTACTATGTAAGAGAATTGTTTGGAAATAATTTATAAGGAAACGCACGTTTTTAATATTAAATTCTAAATTTGCCTCGGTTTTGAAATGCACTACTATACGGAAGTTTTTATTGAAATTAATTAGCGATGAGAATAATTATTGCAGGAGCTGGAGAGGTTGGTACACACGTAGCAAAAATGATGTGTAATGCTAATCATGATGTTATTTTAATTGATGATAATGAGGAACGACTTAGACAGATTGACGCTCATTTTGATTTAATGACAATTGTAGGTTCTGTATCTTCAATTGATGATTTGAAGCAAGCCAACGTTGGATCTTGTGATCTTTTTATAGCTGTTCCACCATACGAAGAGTTAAGTATTCTATCTGCTATTTTAGCTAAAAAATTAGGTGCTAAAGTAACCATTGCCCGAATAAATAATTATGAATATTTACTTCCGGAAAATAAAGAGTTTTTCAAACAATTAGGAGTTGATGAGCTGATTTATCCTGAACAATTAGCTGCCAAAGAAATCAGAACTTCGCTTAAGCGTGTTGGTATACGTCAGCAAATTGATTTTTCAGATGGAAAACTGATTTTATATGCAATTAAGATTCGCGATAATGCCCCAATTGTAAATAAATCTCTTGCTGAAGTAGCTCAAATGCAGGAAGGAAAACTGTATAATACAGTGGCTATAAATCGCGATGGAGTAACCATTATCCCTAGAGGAAATGAAACGTTTCGACATAATGATCTAGCTTATTTTATTACTACACCAGAAGGAACAAGTAAGGTTATGGAGGATTCCGGTAAGGAGCATTTTGATGTTAAAAATGTTATGATTCTGGGAGGTAGCCGTATTGGTAAAAAAGTAGCTCAGCGACTAGAAGAGTTCTATAATATTAAACTGATTGAAATTGATCGCGATAAAAGTACAAAATTAGCAGATAAGCTTGAACATACTTTAGTGATTAGTGGTGATGGAAGAAATCTGGAATTATTAAAGGATGAAGGTATTAAAAAGATGGATGCTTTTGTTGCCGTTACTTCTAATTCAGAGGTGAATATTCTGGCTTGTCAACTGGCTAAAAAAATGGGCGTTAAAAAAACGGTGGCAGAGGTTGAAAATATGGACTATATTGACCTGGCTGAAAATATTGGAATCGGAACTTTGATCAATAAAAAGTTAATTGCTGCCAGTTATATCTATAGGTATACAGTTAAAGCCAGAGTGTCGCACGTAAAATGTTTAACCGCTTCAGAGGCTGAAGTTTTAGAGTTAGTAGCCAGTGAAAATTCTAAAATTACTAAAGGAAGATTGTGTGATTTAAAACTTCCAAAAGATGTTAATGTAGGAGGGATTATCAGAAATGATAAAGCTATTATAGTAACAGGAAATACAGAAATAATACCAAATGATAAAGTTGTTGTTTTTGCAATGCCTTCAGGAATTAGAAAAATAGAGAAAATGTTTAATTAAAATTCTTATTTCCAACTGAGAATTTTTTGTTTTATATTTCATGCTTAAATAGTAATGCCTGTTAATCTGTTTTAATTGTATGCTGAATTTTAGAATAGTTCTTTTAATAATGGGGCTTTTACTTGTTGTTGAGGGAGCTTTTATGCTACTGACTGCTGGTGTTGCAACTATATATGGAGAATATGATTTACCTTACCTGTTATGGTCATCACTGATATGTATTACCGTTGGTGTTGTATTATGGCTTACAAATAATAACACATCAAAAACTATTGGCAAACGAGAAGGATATGTAATTGTAGCTATGGTATGGCTGGTATTTTCTTTTTTTGGTTTGTTACCTTTTTGGTTAAGTAACGCTATCCCTTCATTTACAGATGCGTTTTTTGAAACAATGTCTGGATTTACCACAACAGGTTCTTCTATATTGGTTGATATTGAAGCTTTACCTCATGGTTTGTTATTTTGGAGGAGTATTATTCAATGGTTAGGAGGTATGGGTATCATCGTACTATCTTTAGCCATACTACCTGTTTTAGGAGTGGGTGGGATGCAGTTGTTTATTGCAGAAGTTCCTGGTCCGGTACCCGATAAATTACACCCTCGTATTGCTGATACTGCTAAGAGGTTATGGGTGATATATGTTGTTTACACTTTGATTGAAACAATTTTATTATGGATGGGAGAAATGTCATTGTTTGATGCTATTTGTCATTCATTCACCACTATGGCAACAGGAGGATACTCAACAAAACAAGCAAGTGTGGCTTTCTATGAATCGGCATATGTTCATTACGTAATTATTATATTCATGTTTATTGCCGGGGCAAATTTCACCTTGTCTTATAGTGGATTTCATGGAAATTTTAAAAGAATTTTTAAGGATGAGGAGTTTAGGTACTACTTTGGTTTTGTAGTGTTGGTTTCCTTATTAGTTGCTGCAGTTTTGTATATTTCAGGTGGTGCTGACACCGTTGAGCAGTCTATTCGTGATTCGCTATTTCAGGTTGTGTCATTGGTTACAACAACCGGATATGCAACGGCTGATTATTTGGTTTGGGTACCTACCTTAAGTATAATCATGTTTATACTCATGTTTATTGGAGGTAGTGCAGGTTCAACAGGGGGAGGAATAAAGGTAGTAAGAATTGTGATATTACTTAAAAATGCCTATTTCGAGTTAAAAAGATTGATACATCCCAATGCTGTAATTCCTGTAAGGTTTAATTCTAAGGCCGTATCTCCAAGTGTAGTAACTAATGTATTGGCCTTTATCGTAATATATATGCTTGTTGTTGGTATTAGTATGATTGTAATGTCTATTATGGGTTATGATCTGGATACTGCAATTGGTGCTGTTGCAACTTGTATAGGTAATATCGGGCCAGGTTTAGGTGAGGTTGGTCCGGCAGCTAATTTTGCTCATATACCCGATTTTGGGAAATGGTTTTTGAGTTTTTTGATGCTAATGGGGCGTCTTGAGATATTTACAGTAGTTCTATTGTTTTCACCTTATTTCTGGAAGAATTAATAATATATTTGATTTTAACTATTTCAGATGCCTAAAGATCGAGTTCTCCTTTTCCTTGTCTGATAATTTCAAAATCGCCATTAGTGCAGTCTACTATAGTGGATGGAATGTTATTTCCGTAGCCTCCATCAATGACAATGTCAACAAGATTACTGAATTTTTCATAGATAAGTTCCGGATCAGTGGTGTATTCAATAATGTCATCCTCATCAACAACAGACGTGCTTAAAATGGGATGTCCCAATTCATTTACCAATTCGCGTATAATGTTGTTGTCTGGTACTCTGATACCAACAGTTTTTTTATTGGCTTTAAATAGTTTCGGCACATTGCTATTCGCATTTAAAATAAAAGTAAAGGCACCAGGAAGGTTTCTTTTCATTACTTTAAATGTATGATTATCTAAACTTTTTGTGTAGTCAGATATATGGCTTAAATCGTAACAAATAAACGAAAGGTGATCTTTCTTTAAATTGATGTTTTTAATTCTCGCAACCCTTTCTACTGCTCTGGAGTTATTGATATCACAGCCTATCCCATATACTGTATCAGTTGGATAAATCACAACTGCACCTTTACGCATTTCTTCAACGATATAGCGTATGTCATTCAGATTCGGTATATCAGGGTATATTTTAATAAACATTGGATGTTTTTATATCAAATTTAATCTTTTTACACTACAATCGATGTCTGTTCATGATATTAATGTGTATATTAAATGAATTTTTTCACATAAAAAAAACCGACTGAAATTAATTCAATCGGTTTTCTTAGAGCGGGAGACGGGATTCAAACCCGCGACCCTTAGCTTGGAAGGCTAATGCTCTATCAGCTGAGCTACTCCCGCTTATGATATATTAATATTTTATAGAGCCAATAGAGGGACTCGAACCCACGACCTGCTGATTACAAATCAGCTGCTCTAGCCAACTGAGCTATATTGGCAATCTGGTTTTTATTAATTAACCGTTGTTAATTAAATGGTGGGGAGAGCAGGATTCGAACC
>JBNKGY010000186.1:0-8164 GCA_050290065.1 Marinilabiliaceae bacterium | reverse complement strand
GCTCAAAATCCAAATCCTCATATACGCTAGTATACTGCGGTTTGAATTTTTCACACGCCTTGTATTTAAACTTTATAATCCAAACACCCGACTTTCTGGACAAGCACAAATTAGAGTATATGAAAAAAGCGATTAATTTGAGATACATTAAATTAGATTAAGGTTAGAAAAAAGATGATCATTTGTAAATTCATATTTTTTCAGCAAATTTGAGTATGGTTACAAACACTACTTATTTACCTGTACTTGAACTAATTAATTTAATATGCAAACAATGAAACCCTTAACAGACTTACCTAATATTGGCAAAACACTGGCCGCCAAATTAAAAAGTGTTGGCATTGAAAACGAAAATGATTTAAAATCAGTTGGCAGTGAAAATGCTATTATTAAGATTTCAACAATTGAGAATAGCGGCACATGCATCAATATGCTTTACGCGTTGGAAGGTGCCATACAAGGCATAAGATGGCATGGTCTTGATGATGAAAGAAAGCAAGAATTAAGGAATTTTTATAAAATGTTGAATAAATAATCATATCCTACAAGAAAAATCTCCTATAATCTATTGTAGGCCTTCTTTCACAAGAAATTATAACGTGGCACAATCTTGAGTACCCAATAAATAATCTATGAAGCAATATCATTTACAGAACAGACCCAATAGAGAAATAAAGTTGCAGGAGGATATAAACCGTATTTTGATCAATGGTAAATTTGCCGTTATTTCAATGTGTATGGATAACGAACCTTATATTGTTACATTAAGCTACGGGTTTGATACTAAAGCTAACTCATTGTATTTCCATTGTGCCACAAAAGGACTTAAATTAGATTTTCTGAAGTCCAATAAAAGAGTATGCGCCACTGTTATTGAAGACGGTGGGTATATTACAAATGAATGTGCCCATGAATATAAATCTGTTGTATTTTGGGGCAATATGCAAATAGTAAATAAAACAGAAGAAAAAAGGCATGGCATGAATATTCTGCTTCGCCATCTGGAAGATAAGGATACTGTAATCCATGAAAAAATGCGTAATTCGGAGGAATTCTACCCTAAAATGGAGATACTAAGACTTGACATTCAACAAATTCATGCTAAGGCCGGCCGATAGTAAATAGCAGTGACATGATTTATTGTCCATGACCCAATTTTATAATTAGTTATGATATTGATTAGGTAAGAAAAAAAATATCTAATGTATATTGCGCTTATTAATGCGAATCAAAGATTAAGATTTCAATTATTGATTCGTTATATTGATTAACAAATAGGTGCAATTATTCTGAAATGAAGACAATAGAAAACAGATACGATGGGATTACAGTAGATCCAACAACGATCCCTCAAACTGCAGGTAAATTCAAAAAAGAAATCAAGAATCTAATTCAATCTACTGAAAATAAACAGCTTTTATGGATTAAGGTACCCATATATAAGGCAGACTTCATTCCTTTCCTTACAAAGTTAGATTTTGAATTTCATCATTGCGATGAGAAAAATCTGATGCTGGTAAAAAAGCTCAATCAAAATTCTTTTGTTCCAACAGCCACAAATTTCACTGTTGGTGTTGGTGCAATTGTACGTAACGGGAATTACCTGCTTGTGGTTAAAGATAGATTTTCGGAAGGATACAAGCTTCCTGGTGGTCATATTGATAGAAATGAATTCATAAAAGAGGCCTTAAAAAGGGAGGTTTATGAAGAAACAGGAATAGAAATTGAATTTGAATCGATTGTAAACCTGGGGCATTTTACAAAAGCCCAGTTTGAAGTATCCAACCTATATATCGTTTGTACAGCCCATGCCTTAACCGAGAAAATAAATGTTTACGATTCATCAGAGATAATTGAGGCCAAATGGATGGATATAGATGTATTTTTAAATTCTGCAGACACCAACAATTACAATAAAAATGTGGTAAAAGCTTCCATTGAAAATAAGGAGTTAAAACTTACACACAAACCCATTAAACTCACAATTAATGGCAGTGAAGTATTTTTTTAGATCGTATATTTAATAGATACGTACACGCTTACAATTGTCTGATGTATTGATTAAGATCCTCTTCGTGTTCCGGTTCTCATTTTTTTCATAATTGATATCTGGTAATATCCACACTCTTGGGAGAGATATTCATGAGATTTGCAATTTCGTATGATCTCAGGTTTATTCTGACAAAGGATAAGACACGTATATCATTGATAGCTAAATCCTCATGTTTATCTGAGCCACCCCATCTGATAAGATACCTACTAACAAATTATCTTTATCATCATAATGAACGGAGATTTTAGTTCGTCTTTTTTAGTAGAATCTGTAATCCCAGTGCTATAAAAATCCCTCCACTTATCTTTTGCATTATCTTACCTGTTTTATCATTCTTTCTTAATATCCTCGTCATCGATGCCGCTGAATAAGCTAAAAACAGACACCAAATTGTTCCTGTAGTAATAAAAGTCAATCCGAGAATTATAAAAGGAATTGGGCCATTTACATATTCTGGTTTTATAAACTGAGGCATTAAAGACAAAAAGAAAATCGCTACTTTTGGATTTAACAAATTAGTTAAAAATCCTTGTCTGTATATTTTAACTAAATCTAGATTTTCAAATTTATATTTTTCATTTTCAAACATTGGCGATTTTTCTATTATCATTCTAATACCTAAATAAATCAAATAAACTACTCCAATATATTTTACAATATTAAAAATCATTGCAGATTTCATTAAAATTATAGATAATCCAAATGCTGCAAAAAATGTATGGCATAACGCACCTGTTCCGATGCCTAATACTGAATAAATTCCAGCTTTTCGCCCTTGAGAAACACTCCGAGTTATAATATAAATTGTATCAGCTCCCGGAGTTAGATTAAGTATAATTCCTGCTATCAAAAATCCAATATAATTTTCAATTCCATTCATTATTAACCTCAGTTCGATTAAAATTAAAGAGCTCAGATTTTATTAAATGATTGATATACAATATAAATTTTGAAGCATAGCGAGCTATGGTGATAAAGTTTAGAGCAGTAGATCGGTCATTTAATGAAACAATAGTAATTTCCACTTATAAACAACTGTTTTCTTAATCATATTTGCTTGCCATAGCACGCTATGCCTTCGCAAATATTCCTTGAAACCAATTATTTATAAGTGGTCTGAGCCATTAATTTTATGTCGAACTGAGGTTATTAGGGCTTTTTTTAGAGTCTAATATTAATTTCCAAAAAATCGTTGCTTCTTTTTGGAGTACTTTATAATTCTACTATAACAGATTAAACCAACATATTAAAAATAAATCCAACCACAATAATTCCAATAGCAACAATACCTACAAAAATTGAAATGAGTTGAATTTTCAATACTTTTTTAAGAATAATAATTTCTGGTAACGATAAAGCAATAACCGACATCATAAATGCCAAGGCAGTCCCTAACGAAACACCTTTTTCCATAAGTACACTTACAATAGGGATGATACCTGCAGCATTTGAGTATAAAGGAACTCCAATAAGAATGGCTAATGGAACAGAATACCAGTTTTCACTACCTAATAACCCACTTAAAAAGTCGGCCGGCACGTATCCGTGAGCTCCTGCACCAACGGCAACACCAAAAACAATATACAACCAAATTTTACCTACTATTTCCTTTACGGTTCTATAACCTGCATTTATACGATCTGTAAAGGTTAGCTTCTCATCCTCATCATCCTGATGATTCGATTTTACCTGATAAACCCATTCAGCCACATATTTTTCCAATTTAAAAACGCCAATTAACCAACCAGATAACATAGCAATCACCAACCCGGTAACCACATATATCACTGCCACTTTCCATCCAAACAGACCAGCCAGTAACACCAATGCCACTTCGTTTATCATAGGTGCTGCAAT
The DNA here is from genome assembly GCA_050290065.1 of Marinilabiliaceae bacterium. Taxonomy (GTDB): domain Bacteria; phylum Bacteroidota; class Bacteroidia; order Bacteroidales; family Marinilabiliaceae; genus Saccharicrinis. The sequence goes on along the minus strand of JBNKGY010000186.1, from coordinate 4,254 downwards.
TAAAAATGAAAAGGTAACCCCCAAAGGTACTCCTGCTTCAACAAATCCAAGAAACAGGGGAATAGCAGAACAGGAACAAAAAGGAGTGATGATACCTAGTATTGACGCCAGAATATTGCCTGTAAATAAAGATTTACCTTCCAACAATTTGCGTGTTTTTTCCGGGGAAAAATAAGATTGCAGAACACCAACAACATATACCACCAAAACCAATAATAACAATACTTTAGGCACTTCAAATACAAAAAAACTTATCGATTCGGTCAAATGTGTGCCGGGACTAAGATGAAATACTGAATTTGTAATCCATTCTGAAAGTGGATGCAAGCCTTTATATATTAAAATCCATACAGGAAGCATCAATAAAGGTAATACCCATGAATAGTTACTTTTATGAATGGATAGCACTTTTTGTATCATAATTCGTTCTTTTAATAAATTCTCTCTCACAATAATATCTGAATTCCAAATAATAAGGTAAGTATGTAATAAAGACCTACAGTAATAAAAACCACAGCCACTACACGACGAAACCAGAATTCAAACATCTTAATTTTATTATAAAAGTTACCTATAGAATGTATACTAAAGGCTAATACCCAGGCAAAAATAATTACCGGTATTCCGGTGGCGAAGGCAAAGGCTACAGGCAAATACAATCCACTGACACTGCTAATGGTCATCGGAATTAACATACCGAAAAAAATAACTCCGCTATAAGGGCAAAAAGCCAAAGCAAATACAATTCCAAGCAGTAACACACCCCAAAATCCCCTTTTCGAAGTACCTTCAAGTTTATTGGTTAAGGATGATATACCGGGAAAATTAATATTCACTAAGCCTGAAATAAAAACACCAATTAGTACTAAAACAGGCCCCAGTAATTTCTCTCCCCAGGTTTGAAAAAAACTTTCAAGTGCAAACTGACTGGCTCCCAGAAAAAACAGAATCCCTATTAACGAATAAGATATTCCTCTACCAAGAGTGTATACCAATCCATTTAAAAATACCTTTTTTCTACTTTCTATATCCTTACTGATAAACCCTATAGCTGTAATATTTGTAGCTAAAGGGCAAGGACTTATGGCGGTCATAAGTCCTAGTACAAAAGCTGATAATAGTGGAATCTGAGAGCTCTCAAGTAAACTATTCAACACCTCCATTATTAAAGCATTGAATGAATCACTGATTTCATTTTTTCCTCCAATTTTTCAGGACTTTTATTCGCATTTAAAAAAGCGTCATTGGTTAAATCCACTTTATTTTCACCACTTACAATCAATAATGTTTGTCCACTGATTTTAAACTTCTCCACCAAATCATTTTCTTTTTCTCTGTTTACAGAGATGAATCCAACGCCATTCTGGAAGTTTTTGTCAATGGTTGATTTGGTAACAGATTCAACAGCTTCACAAGTGGAACACCTATGCGTGTTATGGAAATAATATACCATTACTTTTGATGCTGTAGTATCATTTAAACATACTATGGCTTCATCAGATTTTGCAGTGGCACAACAAGTTTTTTCTTCTGAACCTTCACTCACCGTAACAGATGCATCTTGTTTTACATCTCCTTTAGGCGCAGAAAAGTTACAACTTACTGCCAACATCGCAGTACACGCAATAAATAAAGTCTGGATTACTCGTTTCATAGATTTACATTTTATTAGTTAGTTAATAATTTCTTGATCTCGTCCACTTTGGGAACTTTTCCTTTTACCACTACTTTTCCATCCACAACTAAAGCCGGTGTAGTCATCACACCAAACTCCAGAATTTTAATAAAGTCTTCTACTTTAGTAATAGTAGCATCAATACCTAATTCAGATACGGCTTGTTTTGTGGCTTCTGAAAGTGTATTACACTTTGCACAACCAGAACCTAATACTTTTATTTCCATAGTTATTAATAATTTTAATGATGAATTAAGTGTTCGCTATTCGTAAAACGACGAACTATTATTCCAAATTTTTTTCAAATCTTTAAAAATGATTTAAACAATACCTGTGCTTCTGCCCAATTATTTTTATTAATGCAATACTTGATTCGTGGTGTTTCTATCTCTCCCTGAATTAAACCAGCATCTTTTAATTCTTTTAAGTGCTGAGATAGTGTTGATTTTGCAATGGGCAACTCTTCACTAAGATCCCCGCTATAACAGCAGGCTTGTTTTGATAGCAGCTCAAGCACATAAACACGTATGGGGTGCCCCAATGCTTTAGCATAACGTGCAATCTTTTGCTGATTTATTGTTTCCTGATCTACATTCATAACCTGTTCGTAATATTACGAACAAATATACTACTATTTTTATTCAGAGAAATAAAAAAGATAAAAAGTTATATAGAAATTTAACCTACACCTACATCAAAAAGCTCGTTAAAATCTAATTTACAACAACATAAACATCATATGCAATAAATTAATATTGCCCGGCAAAACTGAAAACTACTTTTTTTAGAGATTTTCTGAGGTTTAAAATGCCATGATATTACAGTTTACCATAAAAAATTAAGCCTTGATTTTAGAGCTTCACCAGACAACAATAATGTTTATATAAGCCAGAGAATAATCTCTAGTGCTTTTCCGGTATATTTTTTAATACATCCAATAGGTGTAACCAAAACTTTTGAACTGTCTCTATCTGAATTCTTTCATCAGGAGAATGAGCACCCTTTATGGTTGGGCCAAAAGAAATCATATCCAATTCAGGATACTTTTCCAAAAACAAACCGCATTCTAATCCCGCATGAATGGCTCTCACTACTGGTTTCTGACCAAATAACCGTTCATAGGAATCATGAGTTATCTTTAAAATTTCCGAATCTGTATTCGGAGCCCACCCCGGATAACCTTCACCATGTTTGACCTCAGCACCACCCAACTCAAAAGCACTTCTGACCATAGCTGCAATGTCTTCTTTTGCTGATTCAACTGAACTTCGCTGACTGGTGGTTACAATTATATTAGCACCCTCCTGCTTAATAGCTGCCAAATTGGTTGAAGTTTCAACCAAACCATCAATTTTAGGGCTCATTTGAATAACTCCATGAGGACATGCATATATACTATTTAAAAAATGATGTTGAAATCGCTTCGCCCAAACAGTCTCCGGATTATCACATGATTCCAAATGCATTTTTAATCTGGGTTCATTCACCTCTAATTCAAAACTCACCTCATCAAAGAAAATATTAAAAGCCACACGAACAGCTTCCTTTTTATCCATGGGCACTAAAGCCACGGCTGTAGCTTCCCTTGCAATAGCATTGCGAAGATTTCCTCCTTCAAAACTACTTACTCTTAAGCCGCAACTTAAAGATGCTTGCCATAAAAAACGATTTAATATTTTAACGGCATTACCTAAACCTTTATGAATATCATCTCCTGAATGGCCTCCCTTTAAGCCTGAAATCTTTATTTTAAAAGGAAAATAGTTATTAGGAATCTCATCTTCATATATTTGAAACGTAGCTACAGTATCAATACCCCCTGCACAACCAATAAATAATTCACCATCATCCTCCGAATCCAGATTCAAAAGTATCTTACTATTAAAAAAACCTTCTTTTAAATTAAACGCACCTGTTAATCCGGTTTCTTCATCAACTGTAAATAAACATTCAATTGGTCCATGATCGATTGATTCCGAGGCCAATAAAGCCAATTGTGCAGCAATTCCAATTCCATCATCAGAACCCAATGTAGTTCCAGAACCCTTCACCCATCCATCTTCAATAATCGGAATAATGGGGTCCTTTTCAAAATTATGTTGAATGTACGAATGCTTTTCACAAACCATATCCACGTGGGATTGCAATAAAACCGATTGCATGATTTCACATCCCCGACGAGCTGGTTTTAAGATTAAAACATTTCCTATTGAATCTTTTTTATACTCCAAATTATTATCCCTGGCAAAATCTTCCAGGTATTTAATAATTTTTTCTTCCTTTTTTGATGGACGCGGTATTTTACATATCTCATCAAAATATTCCCAGACTACTGATGGTTCAAGCTCTTGTATCGAATTCATAATTTAATTTTTATGACCTATAGAAATGTGTCAAATACTCTAAAACAGCAGAATATTTAAGTGGTAATAATACCTTTCATATATCGATATTCTACTCATTTTTCAGACTCATAAAGATATTATATTCTTAGGGATTTACATGTTGAGATATGACAGTAAAAAATCGAATAGTACCGATTCAGGCGATAATAGATGATTCCTTTATTGCAGAATGGC
>JBNKGY010000185.1:0-8257 GCA_050290065.1 Marinilabiliaceae bacterium | reverse complement strand
TTGGTATTGGAAGCCATGAAAATGAGAAATCAAATTACTATGCCATTTGATGGTAAGATTAAGGAGATTTGTGTTAAAGAAGGCGATAGAATCCCCAAAAATGAACTGATGATTGTTGTTGAATAAATAACAATTTAAATAGATATTAAACCCCGAAATGTACATTTCGGGGTTTTTTGTCTTAATTTTTCTATCGTATATTTTAAATCAAAAAAAGATTTTTATTTATTTCTGATTTAAACCCTTCATAAGAATTAATCTTATAGTACTACCCTCAGTTCGTCATAAAATTAATGGCTCAGACCACTTATAAATAATTGGTTTCAAGGAATATTTTCTAAGGCATAGCGTGATATAGTTAGCAAATATGACGAAGAAAACAGTTGTTTATAAGTGGGAATTATTATTTTTTCATTAAATGACCAATCTATTTCTCAATATTTTATCACCATAGCTCACTATGCTTCAAGAATTTATGTTGTATATCAATCATTTAATAAAAAATATAGCTCAATGCCATACCACTTTTGTACCTTAAGTTTTATTGCCGAATAAAAAGGTATAAATAGGTTCTATTAGATCAAGTGTTGTGGGATTATATCTGCTCAGTCCATACGAAATAATCTTCAGAAGAAATCTTAGGGTCTTCATCAAAGATGCCAAAAATTGCAGCTCCACTGCCTGTCATTGCAGCATAAATGGCTCCGGAACTATATAAATCCTGTTTAATTGTTTCTAATTTAGGATGATTTGGAAATACCGATGCTTCAAAATCATTCACAATTTTATTTTTCCACTGCGATATAGGATTAGATAACTTTTGAATCAAGGATTCATTATGTTTTTGAGGTTTCACTCCACTATATGCTTCTGGAGTTGAAATATGTATTTGTGGTTTAATTAATACCAAATACTTACCCTTTAAACTTAATTCAGAGGGATGTAAAATATCACCAATCCCAGTTGCTATACATGGGGTATTGTAAATAAAAAATGCACAGTCTGCGCCAATCTTTGATGCATATTTAATCATTAAATCATTACTAATATTAAGATTAAACATTTTGTTTAAACAATCAAGAGTAAATGCGGCATCTGCAGATCCTCCTCCAAGTCCTGCTCCGAAAGGGATAACCTTATGTAGATGAATTTTTACAGGAGGTATTAAAAAGTCTTCTTTTAATAAATTTAAAGCCTTTATACATAAGTTGTCATCCGGATTACCATCAATATTTATCCCGCTTGAACTCCAAATGTATGGTTTATTATTCTCATTATTTTCTATAATTTCCAATACATCATGCAATTTTGTTGGATAAAACAGCGTTTCAATATTGTGATAATCGTCAGGCCTTTTCTCGGTTATGTATAAACCTATATTTATTTTTGCATTCGGAAAGCAGATCATATCGCGTTTTGTTGTTTTCAACTTCCAAAGATAAATAAGTATCACAAATCCGATAATTGTTTATGACAAAAAAGTATTTGATTTTATTTATACTGTAATGGTTTGATATTTAGTTTTTTTGATTTTTGTTATAAAACATTTTGACGAGCGGTATTGATGGCTAGTATATGTTGGTTAACTTTGTGACCCGTTTTTTGGAAAAAGATTTATGGTTATGGCAGAAAAAAGGAATTTTGCAAATAAAAAAGCAAGTAATAGTATTGACCTGGAAGTAGGGAAGATGCCGCCACAGGCATTAGAATTGGAGGAAGCTGTTTTAGGTGCATTGATGCTCGAAAAAGATGCTTTTACTGCTGTTGGTGAAATTCTTAAACCTGAATGTTTTTATAAAGATACTCATCAAAAGATATATAAAGCCATACAGGATCTTAATGGTAAAGACCTTCCTGTTGATATGTTGACGGTGACTCAGGAACTCAGAAGTACAGGAACTCTGGAGGCTGTTGGGGGTGCCTTTTTTATTACTCAGCTTACAGGTCGGGTGGCTTCAGCAGCACATATTGAGTATCATGCCCGTATCATTTGGCAGAAATACTTGCAAAGGGAGGTTATTAGAATAAGCTCCGAAATTCAGACTAAAGCCTACGATGAAGGAATTGATGTAGATGATTTGCTGGATGAATCAGAAAGTTCATTCTTTAAGTTAAGTCAGGGTAACATGAAAAAAGGGGTTACTCAAATTAATCCAGTTATTGATGAGGCCATTGAAATGATTAAAGTGGCATCTCAGCGAAGCGATGGATTAAGTGGAGTTCCTTCTGGATTTACTGAGCTTGATAGAATTACATCAGGGTGGCAAAAAACAGATATGATTGTAATTGCTGCTCGACCGGCCATGGGAAAAACAGCCTTTGTTTTATCTATGGCCAGAAATATGGCCTTGCAGTTTAATCAGGCAGTGGCAGTGTTTTCACTTGAGATGGCCAATGTGCAGTTGGTGAATCGTTTGATTGTTTCGGAAACTGAGTTGCCTGCGGAGAAGATAAAAAAAGGTAATTTGGCAAGTTATGAGTGGGAGCAGTTAGATCATAAGATCCAAAACCTTATTGATGCACCCATTTACGTAGATGATTCTGCAGGATTATCCGTATTTGAGCTAAGAGCCAAATGTAGAAAGCTTAAAAAAGAACATGACATTCAGATTGTTATCATTGACTACCTTCAGTTGATGAATGCGAACGGAATGAACCCTGGATCAAGACAGGAAGAGGTGAGTATGATTTCCAGAAATTTAAAAGGATTGGCAAAAGAACTTAATATTCCCATCATTGCATTATCGCAGCTAAACAGGGGGGTTGAAGGTAGAGCCGGTGCAGAAGGAAAGCGACCTCAGTTGTCTGATTTGAGGGAGTCTGGAGCTATTGAGCAGGATGCTGATATGGTATGTTTTATTCACCGTCCGGAGTATTATAAAATTACAGAAGATGAGCAGGGAAACTCTTTGATTGGTATGGGTGAGATCATTATTGCTAAACATCGTAATGGTGCTACGGGTGATGTTCGCTTACGATTCCGTGGTGAATTGGCACGATTTGAAAATCCGGATACGGGTGTATTTGGTGCTGATTTAGGTATGGATGCCGGAGGACAGTCTGTTACTTTTGGATCAAAAATGAATGAATCTCATTCGAATGAAGGAGTTGGTCAGCAAGTGGGTGGAGGAAATGATTTTGGATTGCCAGAGTTTCCTGATTCACCACATGATAAAGATATGCCATTTTAGATTTATCTGTTAAGAATATCTAAAAGTTCATTTAAATCAGATATTTCATGCATCAATTTTCTATTGTGTCTCACTTTGTTTGGATTGTAATATACATAGTCTAGTCCAAATTTAATGGCTCCGTCAATATCGGTATCCAAATTGTCACCAATAATCAAACACTCTTTTTTTCGTGCGTTTGAGCTTTTGACAGCATATTCAAAAAACGCAGTTTTGGGTTTTGAGGCACCTACAATCTCTGAAATGAATACTTTTGAGAAAAAGTGTTGTAAGTTACTGTTCTTGAGTTTGATGTATTGAACTTCTTTAAAGCCGTTAGTAATTACATGAAGCTTGTATTGTTTCTTTAATGTATTTAATACTTTAAGGGCATTAGGCATCAGTACGGTTTTAGTAGGACTTATCGTAATATAGTCCTGACAAAAGTTTTGGGCTATTTTCTCATCCGTTATGCCTGATTCGAGAAATGGAATATAAAACCTGTCAAAATTTAATTTCTCTTTCCTAATCTTTCCTTGTCTGTAAAGCACCCATAACTCCTCATTATACAGTCTATATTTCTCATAAAAATCTGCAAAACTGGGGAATGAATCAATTAGTTTGTACTTATCAAACAACTCTTCAAGTGTATGAATTGAATTGGTTTCAAAATCCCACAACGTATGGTCTAAATCAAAAAATAGATGGGAGTATTTTTGCATCTCTTACAATATTATTGTACAAAGATAGAGCCTTTTCTCAGTAATTCTTCATCTATCAATCTAATTCATGTTTTGTATTACAGGTAAGTATAATAAAGTTAATTATTTATTCAATCACCACATGTGGTTATGTACCAGAGATCTCTATTGAAGTAAAAATGGTTTAAATATCTGATATGTAGTTTTTTTGTGGGTGTTTTTGGGTGTGGTGGTTTATTGGAATATAAGTAATTATGCCCAATTATAGGGATTGTACAGAGATGTGATATATACTAGATTTGTATTCATATTAATATTCCCGGTATTAAAGGAAGACAAAATGAAAAGATTTCAATTGGTGGTGTTAACTATGATAGGAATGATTGCAAATGCTCAAAATGATGCACTGTTTACATTCGAAGGATCCTACATAGGTGATAATTTCTATAATTATAACGGAGGTATGAAAACCGGTTATACCTATTTAGGCATCGTAGATTTGAATTTAGGATTCAATACTGAAAATGCCAATTTATGGAATGGAGGAGAGTTTTTAATACATGTTTCAAATACTCATGGGGGAGAGCCTACTGGTGATTTTATTGGTGATTTTCAGGGTGTTTCAAATATTGAAGCAGGTAATCATACATTCCTATATGAACTGTGGTATAAACACCAGATGAAAAATCTGGGTTTAATTTTAGGTCTTCAGGATTTGAATGCAGAATTCGCGGTAAGTGATTATGCAGGATTGTTCTTAAATGGATCATTTGGAATCCCTTCTGTGATAGGAGATAATACATCTGCACCAATATTTCCGGTAACTGGATTAGGAGCCACCTTTATTTATAGTATTGATGATAGGTTCACCTTGCAGACTTCACTTTACGATGGCTATATAAGCGACTTTGATTCGAATACATTAAATCTGAGATGGAAGTTATGTAAAGAAGAGGGTTTTACTTCCTATTCTGAATTTCAGGTTGTGGCATCGCCATTAAATAACAGAGATGGAAATTATTCTTTCGGATACTTTATCAACCAGGTAATGAATGAAGATATATCTGGTGTAGAAAAAGAGTCAAATCAAGGTTGTTATTTTATTGCAGATCAGGAGTTAATTAAATCAGATAACGGAACTCTCGGAGCATTTGCTCAGGTGAGCTATTCACCACCAAAGGATGGTAATAACTATTTGTATTTAGGATATGGTTTAGTGTATAGGGGTTTGTTTAATAACGTTGATAATGAAATTGGGATTGCTTTAGCTAGTGCCAATATAGATGAAGGAGGTTGCGAGTCATCTATAGAATTTGCATGTAAATGTGCGATAAGTGATGTTGTTTTTATACAACCAGGTTTTCAATATGTTAGTAATCCCGGTGGAGAAACAACCGGGTTGAATAATGCCATGCTTGGAATAGTGAGATTTGGCTTAAGTTTTTAAAATATCTACTTAAGGTAGATAAAATAAAGGTGGAAAATAGAAAAATAATCATATTCAATATGGAAAATGTGGTAATAGAAGATCATAAAGTAAAACTTTTATCAGATTTAAAAACTGGGGAAGTAGCTGTTATATCTAAAATTAATGGAGAGGGAGTGTTTAGAAAGCGAATTGCCGAAATGGGGTTTGTGAAAGGGAAAGTGATTTCAGTTGTTAAAAATGCTCCTTTGAAAGATCCTGTTGAATATGAAGTGATGGATTATAAAGTTTCATTGCGCAGGGCCGATGCAGAAATGATTGAAACTAGACCTATTAGTGAAAAGATAAATTTGTCCAATATATCATATAATGGAGTTTTAGATGGTGGTTCTTTATTGACAAATGAAGTAAATCCCCAAAAGAAAATATCAGTTGCTTTGGTAGGAAATCCAAATTCAGGTAAAACTACTTTGTTTAACTATGCTTCAGGAGCCAGAGAAAGAGTAGGTAATTATGCTGGAGTTACAGTTGACTTAAAAGAAGCCAAATACAGACAAGATGGATATCATTACAATATTGCAGATTTGCCAGGAACCTATTCTATTACAGAATATTCACCCGAAGAACTGTTTGTAAGGAAATTTATTGCTAATAACAAGCCAGATGTCGTAATCAATGTTGTGGATGCATCAAACTTGGAACGAAATTTATTTCTGACCACACAGCTTATTGACATGGGAGTTAAGGTTGTAATAGCATTGAATATGTATGATGAACTCCAGGTTAAGGGTGCTAAACTGGATTATAAAAAACTTGGCAAGTTGATTGGAATTCCCATGATACCAACTGTAGCTGCCTCAGGAAAGGGAATTAAAGCTTTGTTTGCAGCAGTAAATCAGGTGCATGAGGGAACGCATGAAGATGCCAGACATATTCATATTAATTATGGTTCACATCTGGAGAAATCTATTAAAAATATACAAAAGTTTATTGCTGATATTGATTTGTCAATGTCTAAAAGATACCTGACCATTAAATTACTTGAGAATGATGAAGAAACATTTAAACAACTTTCTTGTCATGTGCAAGGAGGTAAATTAGCTTTAGTTGTAAATAAAGAGGTTGAATATATTAAGGAAGAGTACAAAGAGGATGTGTCTACTACAATTACCGATCTTAAATATGGATTTATTTCAGGTGCTTTGCTGGAAACATTTGTGCCGGGGAAAGAAGTTCGTAGAAATATGACTAAAGCCTATGACAGGATTCTTACTCATAAATACCTGGGATTTCCATTTTTTATCTTTTTCATGTGGATTAGTTTTCAGGCAACCTTTACTGTAGGTAGTTATCCAATGGATTGGATTGATGCAGGAGTTGGATTTATTGCAGATTTTGTTGGGGGTCTGATGTCTGATGGAGCATTGAAGAGTCTTCTTGTGGATGGTATTATTGGAGGTGTTGGAGGAGTGATTATTTTCTTGCCTAATATTCTGATTCTATTCTTTTTTATTTCATTAATGGAAGATACCGGATATATGGCAAGGGCTGCCTTTATTATGGATAAATTGATGCATAAATTAGGATTACATGGAAAATCATTTATTCCAATGGTAATGGGTTTTGGGTGTAATGTACCAGCTGTAATGGCTACTCGTACTCTTGAAAATAAAAATGATCGGTTATTAACCATGCTGATATTACCATTTATGTCATGTAGTGCCAGGTTACCTGTTTATGTACTGTTAATTTCTGCTTTTTTTACCCAAAATCAGGGTCTTGTTTTATTTTCCATTTATATTATAGGAATCGTACTTGCCGTTTTAATCGGTTTATTAATGAAAAAGACATTTTTCACTAAAAAGGAAGCTCCTTTCGTAATGGAGTTACCTCCCTACCGCATGCCAACATTTAAAAATACTTCTATACATATGTGGCATAAAGGGGTTCAGTATCTAAATAAAATGGGAGGAGTTATTTTGGTAGCTTCTGTTATTATTTGGGCATTAAGTTACTTCCCGACAAATGTTGAATATTCGAAGGATTATGAGGCCGAAATAGCTTCTGTTGAAAGTAACATATCAATGCCTGATGATGAAAAAGAAGTATTGATTTCTAATCTTGAATTAGCCCAGGAAAGTGAAAGGCAATTGAATTCGTATATTGGTAAGATGGGTCAATCAATTGAACCTGTTATTTCTCCTTTAGGGTTTGACTGGAAAATTGGAGTAAGTATTATTACTGGTCTGGCTGCCAAAGAAATAGTGGTTAGCTCAATGGGCGTGTTATACAATGCAGAATTGGAGGCAGATGAAAACTCCGATAGCTTAATGGAGAAATTGCAAAATCAAACGTACACTCATGGAGAGAAGAAAGGTCAAAAAGTATATTCTCCACTCGTGGCCTTTGCACTGATGATATTTGTGCTTATCTATTTTCCTTGTGTTGCGGTAATTGCAGCAATAAAAAAGGAAGCAAACTGGAAATGGGCTCTTTTTACAATGGGGTATACAACAATGGTAGCATGGATAGCTTCCTTTATTGTTTATCAGGTGGGAAGTCTGTTTGTTTAGAGCAGAAAACATTTGGCATTGTTGAAAAATAACAAAGTGCAATATGGTTAATTAATTATGTAAGTTATGAATCAGGAAATAATAGCATTAGGAATTGTAGCAGTCGTTATTTTGTATTCCATCTATAAAATTATAAAATCGATACGCCAAAAACAGAAGGGAGCTTGTGGTGATTCAATATGTTCCGGATGTTCAGTGAAGAAGGAATTTAAACACCTCCCAGTGGTTCAAAAACATATAGAAAAAATAGCTTCCGGCGAAGTGAAAATGTTCGCCGGAAGTAATAACCTGAGTTCGACATAAAATTTTGAATTCAGACCGCATTTAAATAGTGAGGTTCAACTGAAAATTATAAAATAATAGCGGGCTATTTTGAATAATTTTCAG
>JBNKGY010000184.1:0-8272 GCA_050290065.1 Marinilabiliaceae bacterium | reverse complement strand
CTTTCGCAAACATTCCTTGAAACTCAATATTTATAAGCGATTTGAGCCATTAATTTTATATCGAACTCAGGTTAGTACTTGCACGAAAACTCAAGTGGCAGATAAGAAAGCTTCATTTTTGAGGCTTTCGAAGCTTTAAAAAATGTGAGTTTACTGCCGTAAATGATCATTTTGAGAGCAAGAGTAACGAAAAAAATGGAGTTTTCTTGTTGACACTAGTTAATAAACATATAAAGATTAGGGTATTTTTGTGCTCAAACTCTTGTAAAATATAAAGTCCGTTTTGGTGAAATATTCCCGAACGGACTTTTTTTGATATATTTTTTTTACGAATTATCATTTTATAGGGACTAGTGGGTAAAAATAGCCTGTAATTAGTCATTAATATTAGAATATTTAGTGCTATTTTTATTTGCATAATTAACTGACATAAGAGTTTATGATTGTATTTATTATATTCTTTATATATGAGTAAAAAGAGTATTTTACGTAAATTATTTTATTACATGTTTTCCTTCGGCGTACTTATGGGATTTGTATTTCCTGTTTACGCTAATTTTTTTGTGGAATGGAAAGAAGGATTTTTTATTTATTTTTTAATTGGATGTATTATTGCTGGAATTACAGTAGGTGTTGTGAGTTATACCTTTGTTAAGGTAATATTAGTCAAAGAATTGTTGAAAGTTTCAGATGTCGCAAAACAAATTTCCAATAAAAATATCTCAGTAGGAATTGATATTGAAAGCAATGATGCGGTGGGAGAGATTGCAAACGGATTTAATGAGGTTATCGAAAAGCTTAATGTTTTCGTAAATGATACCAAAAAAATTACTAGTGAAGTTCATATTATTGGTGGAAAAAATGGTAATGATATTGGGGAGATGCAGGTTCTCAATAATTCAATTGACGACGTTAGAGAAAACACCAAGAATATCTCTTTGTTATCCGATAAAATAAGAAATGAGGTATTGCAAATTCAAACAGCCGTTCAAAAATCAAATAAAGAATTGTCAAATATTGATCAAACTGTCATTGAATTTTCGGAGCAAATAAAGCAGTTGGTTGGACAAACGGAAGAGATTCAAAAAATAACCGGAGTAGTCAATGATGTGGCTTTACAAACAAACCTATTAGCGCTTAATGCCTCCATTGAGGCATCAAAAGCCGGTGAATTTGGAAAGAGCTTTTCTGTTGTTGCTTCCGAGGTTAGGGGATTATCTGGTGATATTAGTAATTCTGTAGTTCAAATCACAAAAATTACAAATTCACTGATCGAAAATCTTAAAAGTGCCAATTCGTTAAATAGAATTATTGCAGATAGATTTGAATCCAGCATAAATGAAAGTAAAAAATTTACTGAAATAGTAGAAAAAGTAGATGACTATACAATCTCAAATATACATGAAAATGAAACTTTGAACAGCTCAATAGTTCAGCTTAATAAGATCCTATCTAAGATGAACAGCACTTTTGAATCTTTTTATAAATCTGTTTCTACTATGAATTCAGTAGTCATTGAGTACCGAACAAAATAGGTGATCATTACCCTTGTAAAAGCTTTATTTTTTTGATCTGAACGCTTTGGGTGGTTTTATTACAATTCTTTCATTACAAGTGTAGCAGATATACACTTCACAGCCTTTACATCCAAAACAATTACTGCAGTTTCGCTTTAAATCCGTCTTTTTGTATTTCACTTTACATTTGGGACAAAATACTGATGTACTTTTCATTTATACCAATTTTACTATGAGGTTAGCGTTAAATAATTTTAGTGATATTAAGTTTATACAAGACATAAATTATACCGATTAAAATTCAAAATGCTACTTACAGTTCACTTCGTTCCTAAAGTAGTTTGGATTTAGCTCAGCATTATACCGGCGCATTTATTGTTTTAATTGGTATTATTGCTTCACTCAGCAGAGCCAAACTTTCTTGAGCTATGCCAAGTGAAGCAATAATCATGAAATAAATTGAGGCATAGCCTTAGTTACGACGATATTTTGTAACGCAGTATAAATTTAATAGAATGAAATTATAGCGCCAATATCATTGGGATATTGATATTATATCTTGTTTGTTGGATTAAGTATTTTGGATCTGGTTATAAATCATTAAATTAGATGTAAAATATTTATGCCATTTACTTATTTATATGAGTTTATTCATTGTACAAAATAGAATAAAGCTGAATAATCTATAGCTTTTGAAAGCCACAAAATCAGAATGTTTTTTTCTGCAATTATTAATCTATTCACTAAATTTTGAAATTATGAAAACCTTACTCTCTTTATTAACTTTTATCGTAATTCTGTTTTCTTGTAATACCGAAAAGAAAAGCAAAAGTCAAGCTTCAAATTTAGAATCCTCAGAAGCAAATATTACTTTACTTTGGACAAGTGATAGTGTGTTTAAAAAGCCGGAATCAATTCTCTATGATAGTATTCATCAGGTTTTGTATGTTTCAAATATTCAAAATCAACCCTGGGGTAAAGATGGTGATGGATTTATCTCAAAAGTGGATTTGTCAGGTAACGTAATTTCTTTAAAATGGGTTGAGGGTATGGATGCGCCCAAAGGAATGGGGCTGGTAGATAGTATTTTGTATATTGCTGATATCGATAAAGTGATGCTTGTAAATGTTAATACAGGGGATATTATTCAGCAAATTAAATTTGATGATGAGGATGGACTAAATGATATAACCACAGGAGAGGATGGAGAGGTGTATGTTTCATCTTCTTCTAAAAGCAGAATATATAAAATTAAGGATGGACTGAAGGAATTGGTTTTACAAACTGATGATGATAATTTTAACGGTTTATATTATTATCAGGATAAACTATATGCGTTAACAAGTAAGACTAGTTTGTTATTAGGTATAGATATACAGAATAATAAGATGGATACATTAGCAACAGAAATGGGACATGGTGATGGACTGGAATATGTTGGAGGAGGTTGTTTTATAGCTAGTGACTGGTTTGGACAAGTATTTTATATTGATGAAAATTTAAAGAAAACATCGTTACTGAATACTATGGATCAAAAAATAAATTCGGCGGATATTGAGTATCTGAAAAAAGAAAAGGTACTTTTGGTTCCTACATTTAACAACAACAGGATAGTTGCATACAAACTTATTAAAGAATAACATGATCAAGCGTATTTATTTTATTTTCATCTTTATAGTTTCTTTTTCAATACAACATACTTATGCTCAGATTGAAGCTGTAACAACAAATGGTAAAAAGGTAATTTTATTTGAGGATGGAAGTTGGGAGTATTTGATAAAAACTGAAATCTTAAATTCTAATGATGTTGAAATAGATACTTTATTATCGGAAAGAGGAGAATTAACAGAACTGTATTATATGGTTAGCCCTCGGCTTGATAGATATTTTAGCGGATCACAGAGCATGATTAGGGGAAAGGTTGAGTGTTCCTTTATTAAGGGTGAAGGTAGGCTCTTTTTTCAGTGGGAGGTAAATCTTCCTGATGCTTGCCGTTATTTTGGTTATTTAAGAAAAGGTGTTGAACTAACTTTAGATATCAAGGGTACAGATGATATTCATTTGAATTTAAATCAAGAGTTAGCCACTGATATTATGGAAAAATATAATTATTCTGTCTTAAAAGGGGCATGTGTTTTATCACCGCAACAACTCAATGTGCTATTAAAAAATCAGGTGGTTGGCATGGATGTGGGTTGGAAAAAGAATAACGAAAAATATATGATTGCAGATTCTGATTTTTTCAGAAATGAATTTTCCACCTTAATTTCAAAGTCATCAGACTAAGATATTATTTTGGCTCTTTAGTAGAGCGTATTCTAAAAATTAGAAGGGTGTAATGTGTGTAAGTTTTTGTTTTAATAGCTGTTACATCCTTCCTATTTATCTTTTCATTGTAATTATTGATATGGTTTATTGTCCTGTTTGATTAGTTCATGCATCTATTTTTCCATTTCGTTTTGTTTTTAATTTTATAGATTCGTTGTGTTCATACTTTTGCTCTTGTAAATAATAAAGTTGAAAAATTTTAAATAAGTGCAATAAAATGAAACGAATCAAGCTGCTAACACCAATTTTAATTCTGGGTATAGCTTTTTTATCTTCTTGTGGAAGCAAGGATGAAAAGGGAGGATTAACAGAGAGATATGTAAAATCAACCGTAGTTAAAGCCTGCTCAGGTGATTCAGAAGCCATATATAACGGGGTTGTAAAAGAGAGAAGGCAGGTTACACTGTCATTTAAAGTTGGTGGTCCTGTGAATAAACTATTGGTTGATGAGGGCGATTTTGTGGAGAAAGGACAAGTCATTGCCAGTATCGATAAAAGAGATTACAGTACACAACTTCAGGCTGCAGAAGCACAACATTCTCAGGCAAAAGCCGAATATGAGAGATATCTACAATTATATGAGCGAAGAATGTTGCCGGAAAATACACTCGATAAACTTAAAGCAGCTTTTTTAATGACTAAAAGTAAGTACGAAGCAGCACTTCATGCTTATGATGATACCGACCTCAAAGCGCCATTTTCGGGATATGTAAATAACAAGTTGATAGAAAATTTTGAAACAGTATCACCAGGAATGCCAATTGTTGAACTTTTGGATTTAAGTGATATGGAGGTTGTGATAAACATTCCAGAAAGTCAGATTGCAACTTTTAGTAAGGATTCAAAAATAAAATGCGATATCCGTAATGCAAATCAACATAACCTTTCAGCAAGGGTAAAATCAATCAGCAAAAAGAGCGGTGCCGACAGAATGTTTGAGGTTAAAATTGTACTAGAAGGGCAGGTTGGTAAAAATGTTAAGCCAGGTATGATAGCAAAAGTTTATACTACTCAGCAAATGAATGCCGATAATGGTGTATTGGTGCCAATTGAATCTGTTTTTGCAGAAGGAAATGAAAAGTATATCTGGTATGTTGAATCTACAAGTATGGAGGTTAAGAAAATACCGGTACAAATAGAAAAGATTTGTGGAGAAGGACTGGTTAAAATAAAATCGGAAATACATCCAGGAGATGTGATTGTTTCAGCTGGAGTCCATTCATTGGTTGAAGGACAGAAAATTAAATTCTTACCTAAGAAATCAGAATCTAATTACGGAGGATTACTATGAATGCTTTAGGTAATGTGCTTAATATGAAAGCCTTTATTACTTCGTTATTGATTGCGGTAGTAATTGGCGGTGTCATCGCTTTTGATCAGATCGGTAAATTAGAAGATCCGGAAATTCCAATTAAATCAGCAGTAATTATTACTCCTTATTTCGGAGCCTCAGCGGATGAAGTGGAACTAGAGGTGACTGATGTTTTAGAAGAGGCTATTCAACGTGTTGAAAATATCGACTTTATCGAATCCCGGTCGGTGCCGGGTATGTCTGAAATTACAATTAATATTCAGCCAAAGGTTCGTACACCACAAATGCCTCAGTTGTATGATCATTTACGCAGGAAAATAAATGATGTAAAGGGCGATTTACCTTCTGGAGCAAGTGATCCAATAGTGTTGGATGATTTTGGGGATGTGTATGGAATATTTGTTTCAGTAAGTGGTGATGGTTATTCTTATGAGGAATTGAATAACTATGTAGAATATATCAAACGTGAAATTCTGATGGTGGACAATATCAAACGTGTTGAGATATTTGGACAGCAGACAGAAACCATTGACATTAGTTTTTCTTCTGAAAAACTGGCTAAGTTAGGCATTAACCCTATGTTAATTGTTCAGGCGTTTAATGATCAGGCGTCCTTGGTTAATCCGGGTACTGTATCTGTAGGATCAGAAAGGTTAAGATTAAGTGTAGGATCTAAATTTAATAATATCAACGATATTAAAAACCTGCTTATTCAGGTTCCTAAGGGTGGATCATTTTTATTGGGTGAGATTGCAACAGTTGAACGCTCATTCCTGACTCCTATGCGTAATGCACTTAAATATAACGGAACCAACGCTATGTCTCTGGCAGTTGCCATGGAAAGTAAGGTGAATGTTATTGAAGTTGGTGAGGCGTTTGATAAAAAAATAGATGAACTGAAAGCAAATCTTCCGGTTGGAATAGAAATTAATAAAGTGTTTTTTCAACCGGAACGCGTCAGTTTATCTATTGATAGTTTTATGCAAAACCTGGTTGAGTCGGTGATTATTGTAATTGTTGTATTACTTTTCGCCATGGGACTTCGTTCCGGTTTATTGATATCAAGTGGATTGGTATTTACAATTCTAGCAACCTTTGTGGTAATGTACGGTTTTGGCATTGAACTTCAACGTGTGTCTCTGGCTGCAATCATTGTGGCAATGGGAATGCTTGTGGATAATTCAATTGTGGTGGCAGATGGTATATTAATAGATCTGAAAAAGGGAGTATCCAGAAATAAGGCATTTATTAGTACCGCTCAAAAAACATCAATGCCCCTATTGGGTGCCACGGTAATAGCTATCTTAGCTTTTATGCCATTAGGATTTTCGCCTGGTAATGCCGGTGAATTTCTTAAATCATTATTTTATGTTCTGGCTATTTCTTTATTTTTAAGCTGGATATTTGCCATGATCCAAACACCTTTTGTAGCCAATTGGTTTTATCGTGGAAACATGAAACAGCCTGAAGGAGATGAGGGTTTATACAATAACGGATTGTATAAAGTTTTTAGACGAATCTTAAATGGAATTCTATGGCATAAAACGGCTTTTGCCCTTTTGACAGCATTCATATTAATGGTATCCATTTGGTCTTTTCAATTTATTAAAAACGAGTTCTTTCCTGCTTTGGATTACAATCAATACGTTGTTGAGTATTGGTTACCTAAAGGAAGCGATATCTATCAGGTTGAAAAAGACCTGGATGAGGTACAAAAGGAAATTAGTAAGTGGGATGATATTGATAAGGTAGTTGCTGCAATAGGTTCTACTCCTGCAAGATATACGCTGTTGCGTCCGATGACAACTTTAAATAGTAACTACGGAGAACTAATAATTGATGCAACGAATTTTGAAGCGGCTCAAAGTACAGCCATAAAAATTGTTGAGTATCTGAATAAAAATTATCCTCAGGCATTCGTACGATCCAGAACTTACAGTCCAATATTTGCCGAATTTTTAATCGAGGCTAAGTTTTCAGGACCAGATCCAGCTGTTTTGCACCATTTAGCTAATCAGGCAAAATCCATTATGCGTAACAATCCGAAAGTGGCTTTAGTTACAGATAACTGGAAAAATAAATCAAAAACGCTAACGCCTGCATATTCAGTTGAACAAGCTCGTTTACAAGGAATATCCAGAAGTAACGTGGCAAATTCCTTAGCTGTAGCTTCCAATGGATTACCGATTGGATTATTATATGAAGGGGTGAATAAATTACCGGTTGTTCTTAAGATGGATGCTCCAGTGGGTAATCAGGTTCAAAATATAGAATCTGTTCCAGTTTGGGGGGCTGGTGTTTCCAGTGTGCCATTAGGACAATTGATTGATACAGTTAAAGTCGGTATGGAGGAAAATCAAATCAGGCGTTACAACGGAGTTAGAGCCATAAAGGCGCAATGTGATCCGAAACCGGGTTATACAGCTCCCGAAGTATTTGAATCACTCCGGGCAGATATTGAAGCAATACAATTACCTCATGGGTATGAACTGGAGTGGTTGGGAGATCATAAAGATAGTACTCAGGCCAATAAGGATTTGTTTGCTTTGCTACCATTAGCGTTAGGCTTAATGTTACTTATATTAATATTGTTATTTAATAATTTTAAACAGCCACTTATTGTTATGGGGGTAGTTCCAATGGCACTTATCGGTGTGGCTTTAGGCCATCATATAATGCATATACCTTTCGGTTTTATGGGGATTATTGGAACACTGGGTTTAATCGGTATGATGATTAAAAATGCCATTGTGCTCTTAGATGAAATAAATCATGAAATTAGTACCGGAGCAGATCCGTTAAATGCTATTGTGAATTCAACAATTTCCAGACTTCGACCAGTTATGATGGCATCCTTAACTACAATTTTAGGAATGATTCCTTTATTGTTTGATGTAATGTTTAAAGGTATGGCTGTTTCAATCATGTTTGGATTATTGATAGGTTCAATTGTAACACTGATAGTAATACCTGTGGCATATGCAATTCTTTATAAAGTGAACACCAAAGTATTACATGACTAATTGATTTAAAGTAGAATAGTAATGAATAAATTTGTTGTAATAATAATTTCTGTATTGCTTGGTTGTTCTTTGAATATAAAATCACAAAGAAC
>JBNKGY010000183.1:0-8280 GCA_050290065.1 Marinilabiliaceae bacterium | reverse complement strand
ATATAAATCTTATCTCTACGAAAAAGAAAAAAATCATACAGTTGAATAACTTAATATTTAGTACAAATCTTCTCTTTTATAAAAGCCTGTATTTATTAATTCCTTTTCAAGATTATCTTTTGTAATGGCGATAGAATTTACACGGTGAGTTGGTATTTCATTATCTCCACTTAACTCCGTACTATTTGCATAGTCTTTAATACTATTCCCTTTTGTCATTTCAATAGCAATCTGCGCCGCTTTCTCAGCAATTTTTTTTAACGGGTGAAACACAGTAACAATCTGATCACCAGCAATAATATTTTTACATCCACCTATTTCTGCATCCTGTCCGGTAACAGCAACTTTTCCGTTCAAATCATACTTTTTAAGTACTTTTATAATCCCATCTGACATTCCATCAAAACCAGATATTACAGCATCAATATCAGTTCCGTATAATGAAATCACCTTTTGCATTTCAAAACCAGCAATATCACCTCTCCATTGTTCAGTGTAAGCTTCATATATTAAATTTACGCTTCCATTATCAATATACGGATTCAGATATTTCTTAATTGCCTTTTGTAAATCAAGACCATTCTTATCAAATTTATCTCCTCCTAGTAATACAAAATTACCTCCTTTCTTTTCGGTCATAACGGCATCTACCATTATCTTACCAATCTGATCATTACTACTTGCCACAAAAAAATCAACATCACTATTTAGGATCATTCGATTATAGGCCATAACCGGAACATCATTATCATGTGCTTCACGAACAATAGCGGCAGCGGTATTCACATTTACCGCAATAACAACAAGAACATCAACACCCTTATCAATCAACTCTCTGGCCTGATCAAGCTGTTTTGCTTCATCGTTTGAAGCACTCAAAACAGTAACCTCAACACCTTCTTTTTCAGCATAATTCTTAAAGAAATTACCTTCCTTTTTAAATCGTATCGTTATATCTGAAGAATATAAAAACCCAATTTTAAGATTATTATGTTTTTTACAGCCGCTAACAAAAAACAGTATTAAAGCAAGTGAAAATACTGTAACAATATTAAATATCCTTTTCATTATTAAACACTGATTTATAGATTTACCTTTTGCAAAACTAATAAAATAAACAAGAATTTTTTAATCCTGTATTCTTATGGTAAAATATTTAAATAATACTACTTTTACTTGCAACAATTTTTAACATATTACGTTAATAAAATTTGACACTAAACCTAATTTTCAAATAAAAATAACTACAAAATATTATTAAAACTTATGAAGTGGAGGGATCTTAAAATTAAAAACAAGGTTGGCATAGGCTTGGGGACTCTAATCCTACTGACCTTTATATCGAGCCTCATACTCCTAATCAATTTACTTAAAGTTGAGAGGGAGATAAATCAGCTTTCAAACCGCTACATTCCTTCAGTCTCTGAATCATCTAAAATGGATCATTATTGGGAAGTTGCACATGGTTTAATGACTGCGGTAGATTTATCCGGAGACCTATATTATAATCAGAGAGCAGAAAAACAAATTGAAAGTTTTATAATCACTTTGAAAAAACTGATTGCGCTGGAAGATTCATCGAACAGTAAATTGCAATCCAGAGGAATAAACTTACAAAGCGTATTAAATCTTTCAAATGAATTTAACAAAACCCGAGACATTTATATTGATGCAGAAATAGCTAGTCAGGAGAAACTACATGAAATTAGTGATGCGTTTAATCATATAAATGAAGAAGGTAATCGCTACAAGAATTCATTCAGCGTTCAAAAAAATCTGGCTCAGGTTAATCTAATCTATGCCAATCTCATTACCTATTTAAAAGATAAAAATGGAGTTTCCATTTCAAATATGGTTGAGAAAAACGCTAACTTTCTAGAAAAAAATAACTTCTCCGGACCACTTTCAAGTTCTCTATCAGATTTCACTTCAGCCTTTAATGAATTTATACCCTTTTATAAAGAAGCCAGTTTAGCCGAATTAAAAAGGTATGAAATAGGGAAACAACTGATGTGGGAAGTTCGTAAATCTTCAGACTTAGGGCTGGATTATTTATTAGAAATGGGAGACAATAGTGCTAAAATTGTACTCCAGGAAAAACAAATCCTTATTATCTCAATTGTTATTGTTATTATTTTAGGTGCTATATTGGGTTTTCTATTAGCTAAAACAATAAGCACACCAATTGAATTGGGAATAAACCTTGCCGAAAAAGTGGCACAAGGTGACTTAAATGTTTCTTTTGCCATCGATCGAAAAGATGAAGTAGGTCGTTTAGCTGCAGCTCTTGACACGATGGTATCCAATATTAAAACAGTAGTTGATGAAATTAGGATTGGTGCCAATAAGATGGTTTATGCGAGTGAAAGATTGACAAAGGAATCAACAGAACTTAGTGAAGGAGCCAATGAGCAAGCTTCTGCAGCAGAGGAGGTATCATCATCAATGGAAGAAATGTATGCCAACATACAACAGAACACGGATAATTCAAAGGAAACTGAGAAAATTGCATTGACAGCCGCTAAAGGAATGAAAATTAGTAACGATAGTTCTAAGCTGGCTCAGGAGTATCTTAAAGGCATTACTGAAAAAATATCAATTATTGGTGATATTGCCTTTCAAACAAATATCCTGGCCTTAAATGCAGCTGTTGAGGCAGCTAGAGCAGGACAAGAAGGGCGAGGTTTTGCTGTGGTGGCTGCAGAAGTCAGAAAACTTGCAGAGAGAAGTCAGGCAGCTGCAAATGAAATAAATGAGGCATCTCAAAAAACAATAACAAGTTCCAACGAAGCTACCAATAACATTATTTCAATTACACCTGAAATTGAGAAAACAGCTCATTTGGTTCAAGATATTACAGCGGCATCTCTGGAACAAGTTTCTGGTGTTGAGCAAATTAACAATGCACTTCAACAGCTTAATCAAATTACGCAACGTAATGCGGCAAATTCGGATGAGATTAATTCTGCGGCTAAAGAACTTGAAGAACTTTCCGGAATGCTAAAGAATTCAATATCGGTATTCAATGTTGAAGATGATATGATCCCCGAAAAAGGGAATATGAGTGATCAGAAAGCCAAAGGGAACAACCCTTCATCCAAAGGAAGTCCTCAAACAAAATCATCTCACAAAAAAAATAAAATTATAGATTTAGGTATTGATCTCGGAAAAGACGATGAATACGAAAAATTCTAAAACCAATTAAATTAATACAAAAAGAGCTATCCAATTTCATAAGGATAGCTCTTTTTCTTTATCACGCAATATGCATAAAAAAGTCTAAACCGAATTTCTTATCCGGATTTTTAACAAATTATGATTTTATAGTTAACTCAATACTAATTCGTTTTCTTTTTGATTTTAGGATATGCTACTCTGGCATGATAAATATTCTTTAGCTTCTTTTTAAAAACATCTTTTACCTGAGTAATTTCCCTAAATGTAATTGGTGCATTATAAAATTGTCCATCTTTAATTTGATCATTAATAATATTCTCCACTAATTTATCAATTGTCTTATCGGTGTATTCTTTTAAACTACGAGAAGCAGCCTCAATTGAATCAGCCATCATTAAAATGGCCGTTTCTTTGGAAAATGGTGTTGGTCCGGGGTACATGAAATTTTTAACATCCACTTCTTTATCCGGATATTTATTTACGTATGAATTATAAAAGTATTTTGTTTTCGTAGTTCCTTGATGTGTAGCAATAAAATCAATAATCTTTTCCGGTAAATTATATTTACGTGCGATTTTAATTCCTCCTTCAATATGATCAATTACTATTCTCGCGCTATCTTCAAAATCCATTTCATTATGCGGATTTACCCCTGTTGTTTGATTTTCTGTAAAATAAAGTGGGGTAACCGACTTTCCAATATCATGATACATAGCTCCTGCCCGAACCAATAAAGGATTGGCTCCTATTTCATATGCTGCTTCCTGAGCAATATTACCTACCTGAATAGAATGTTGAAATGTTCCGGGTGCATTTTCTGCCAGCCTTCTCAATAGTGGATGGTTTGTGTCTGATAATTCCACAAGAGTTACATCTGATATAAAGCCAAACAATTTCTCAAATATATAAATCAACGGATATACAATAAATATCAAAATGCTATTGATAGCAAAATACATATAATAATCATAGTGAATAGCTTGTATACTTCCTTCTTGTAACAAGGTTAACCCCGTATAAAACAACGAATATGTTATAAAAATAAATATAGCAGATCTTACAATTTGGGCTCTGCGCACCATTTTATACAAGCTAAAAATTGCTGTTATCCCAGCAGGAATTTGAAGAAATATAAATTCAAAACTATTATGGCTAAAAAAAGAGGCTAGAATAATAGCAGTCACATAATTAAAAAAGCCCAATCTTGAATCCATAAAAGTTCTTACAATTAAAGGCAATATAGTAAACGGAATTACCCAGATTGGGATATCTGATATTCGATATGATATATAAGCAAGCCCTATTACGGTGACTAGAATTAACAATAAAAATGTAATGTATTTGAGATTATAGAATACATCTTTACGATAAAAATATAAAAACAGGAATAAGCCCATTAAAAATAAAAAGGTAATTAGTATATGTCCTGCATATATAATATTGTATTCAGATAAAGTTCCTACCCTTGATTCATATTCTTTTTTATAGGAATTTAATTTTTTGATTGCCAACTCATCAAGAATTATTCCCTTATCAATAATCATTTGTCCGGAAAGCACAATTCCATTTGTTAAAACCATGTTTTTCAGCTGATTATCTTTCTCTTCCATCGTTCTCTCTTCATCAATAGATATATTGGGCAACAACACCGTATTCAACTGAAGTTCAGAAATAAAACCCTCAACTTGTTCAAAATCATTGGTTACATCAGACAAACCCTTGGCAAGTTGTGTGGTAAAAAACTGATAAGCCGATCGTAAGGTATAAAACTCATTCACCATATATGGCTCGGCCAGATTGCCATTCACTAACATCAACTCCAGCTGGTTTCTTTTTTCTGCATATTCATCCGTTAAAACAATAACTCCTTTACGATAAATGTGCTTTAATAAAGTGTCCGAATACAAACGTATATAATCAGAAATCCATTCCTTTTTATATTTCTTATTTAAAAAGGAGTATTTTGATTTATAATTATCTAATTCTTTTTCATATAGAGAAAAATAAGTACTCTTAACATTATCAAATACTGCGCTATCACGCATAAAATAGGGCCTGAAATTTTGAAGTATACTATCTCTTTCTATTTCCAGTTCCGCATCTGTTTTAAAAATTCTAAAATTAAAGGGAGCATATAATGCCTCATAACGCCATGGTTCGCCTTTTTTAAACTCATACCTAAACTTTCCTTCCCTGGGCATTAGGTTTGAGATAATAAATACTGCAACCAGAAAAAGTAATATTCTATAGGATGCCTGAGAGTATTTCTTCAAATTGAGGATGAAATTTTTCATGCTTTATTTAATTATATTTCTTTAAAAACTATGGCTCTTTCAGATATTCACTATCTAAAGACAAATCATGTATAAATTAGGTTTATGAATTCAACAACTCTAATTTAAACTAATACAAATAAAAGCAATAATTCATTAAGTGCTTATTATTTTATAACGGGAATTAACTTATCATACACAATCACTGTTAATAATGCAAAGAAAAGCATTGATCCTTTTTGATACAAAAATCATAATCTTCTTATAAAAGATCTGTTATAAACAATACTCCATGAAATCAAATCATCTCCATATTTAATGTAATCATCTCACAACTTAAAAATTACAATTTTTGCACTATTTCAGCCATAGGTTAGTAATTCGTTCACTTCTATCAAATTTTATATAACAACCATCACTAGAATATGAAGATTGATAAAATATATAATCAATTTGTCTAA
Source organism: Marinilabiliaceae bacterium (assembly GCA_050290065.1). Lineage (GTDB taxonomy): Bacteria > Bacteroidota > Bacteroidia > Bacteroidales > Marinilabiliaceae > Saccharicrinis. Next base: position 2,369 of record JBNKGY010000183.1, on the reverse strand, counting down.
TAAAATTAACGCTTGCACTTCCTGTTTACTCATAATTTGGTATATTCGCACCACAAATTTTAGAAATGATATGATTGGTTCAATATGTGTATATAGTTTTATTCCAGTGAGAAAAGAACCTTCAGAAAAATCTGAATTGGTTACACAGATATTATTTGGAGAAACGTTTGTTATTACTGAGAAAACAGAGAAATGGGCCAAGATAAAAATGGACTTTGACGGGTATTCAGGATGGATTGATGCAAAACTAGTTTTTTCTGTTGCCCCTACTGAATATGAACTTTGGAAAAATGCCAACGCATGGATGGTCCCAACGCCTAAATTAACCATTCTTCAGGATGGCTCCAGTGCGCCGATCACTATACCTGCTGGTAGTCGTATCGTATTTAACGGACACGATAGAAATAGCTTTTCAATAGGCAAAAACGACTATTTTATTTCCGGACAAATACCTTCGGACAAGGAATTAGGTATAAGAGAAGTTGCTACATCTCTTCTACATACACCATACTTATGGGGCGGACGGTCATTCTTTGGAATTGATTGCTCAGGTCTTGCTCAAATTGTTTATAAAATCAACGGTGCCTGGCTTCCACGGGATGCATATCAGCAAATTGAACTTGGAAACAATGTAAGTTTTGTTGAGGAAGCTGTTGTGGGAGATTTGGCATTCTTTGATGACGACGAGGAGAATATTGTTCATGTTGGTATTTGCTTAGGCAAAGGACAAATTATTCATGCACATGGAGAAGTTCGTATTGATCACCTTGATCATCAGGGAATATTTAATAAAGAGTTAAACAAATACAGTCACCGACTTAGGGTTATTAAAAGAATTCTTCCATAGCAAATGAGCTACACCTATGCATATCCTCGTCCTGCTGTAACTGTTGATATCATTTTAGTCACCAAACAAGATCAACCCAGGATTCTATTAATCCAGCGGAAAAATGATCCATTTAAAGACCACTGGGCCTTTCCTGGTGGATTTTTAGATATGGATGAGGAATTAATAAATGCTGCCTTCAGAGAACTTCAGGAGGAAACGGGGATAGTTGTAAAAGAACTCAATCAATTTAAATCTTACGGCACACTCAACCGTGATCCTCGTGGAAGAACGGTATCTGTTGTTTTTTATGCATTTATTAATAAGGAATTACATACACAAGCAATGGACGATGCCAAAGATGCACAATGGTTTCATCTAAATGAAATACCAAAACTGGCATTTGATCATGATACTATTCTCGCAGAATTTTCAGAATTACATCTTAATAACCTTTAACCATGTGAGCTCTCTGGTACATCTATTTAAAATTGCAAATCAAGTTTTCACAACTGAATCTTCAAGCCAATCCAACGCTTCAGGTCCTTTATTAAACAACAAATCAATTACACTCAAATTTGGGATAAAGTCAAACCGATCCTGAAACACCTGCCTGTATTTTAATGGAGTAAAATTGGGATCAATTAGCTTATAATCTTTTTTAGGGTGAATAATATTCCTATAATCCACCTCTACATCTTCTGTTTTGTTATAGTCATTCGTGAATTCAATATTCGTATCCAAATCTAATGCATCTAATATTACAGTTAATATGTCAACATTTAAATCAAATAAATACTGATACTTTTTCTCGAAGAAAGGCTTAAAATCATCCATATAAAATTCAAAGAAAGGAGATGAATTATAGGCTGAAACAATTGATTTCCAATGCAAAGATTGCCAATTAGTATCATAAGATATTTCTATATCCCTAGTCTTCACTTTCATTCTTCGTCCTTTGGCAACAGGTACTGTTAAAGAAATAACTCCATTGGCTGCCAGAATATCACACCTGTTTCTATAGGTTTGTTTAATATAATTACAATGTTTCTCTATTTGTGGTTTATTTTCATTAACCCAATGCGAGAAAAACTGAACTGGAGGGAGATAACTATTTGTATATACAGGTGAATTTATTTCCATAAAATCTTTTAATATTGATTTTTAAGTTCGTCATTTTCATCATCCCTTTCATTGAATGCCACATCCCCTGAAATATCCTTCTTCGAATTATTTTTCGATTTTCTATCAGATAGATAGTAATATACCACACCCATTATTAATCCAAACAAAAAGGTTAATATGAGTAATATAGCTAAGGATAATTCTCCTTTCCATATTATAAATTTGATAGGAACAACCTCTGCATTCTGTACCGCAAAGACAACAACCAAAATGGCCAAAACCACAAGAAACCAAAATGACTTTTTCATATTTAATGCTTTAGTATAACACTGTATTTATAATTATTAACCTGAGTTCGATATAAAATTAATGGCTCAAATCGCTTATAAATATTGAGTTTCAAGGAATGTTTGCGAAA
>JBNKGY010000182.1:0-8326 GCA_050290065.1 Marinilabiliaceae bacterium | reverse complement strand
TCTCAAAAATTTATATTGTAAATCAATCATTTACTGAAATTTGAGCTCGCTAATTTTAATCGAACTCAGGTTATTAGGGAGTGTAATTACCGTTAAAACCTCCAAAACAAGACATAATGACATTAAAAAAATAATTAAAAACGACATAATGACATGCTGGTTTGTGTGTTTTGTCTTCATTTTGTCATAAAAAAGGGTATGGTATATACTTTGAAATAATCCAGTCAGAATAATTAAAACAATTAAAAATTAAAAATAGGAGGATTATATTATGACACTAGTAAGAAGAACAAACAGAAATTTTGATTCATTATTAAACAACTTTATGGGAGGCGACTTTTACATGAATTCAAATGGGATGTATTGTGGAAGTCAATCTTTACCAGCAGTAAATATTCTTGAAAACGACGATCAATATCAAATTGAAATTGCTGCTGCCGGATTAAATAAAGAGGATTTCAATATTGAATTTAATAATGGAAAGCTAAAAGTATCGGCTCAAAAATCAGATAAAGAGGAGCAGGTAAAGTATACAACAAGAGAATTTAATTATGCTGGTTTTTCAAGGTCTTTCTCAATTCCAAAACAAAAGATCAATGATGAAGCCATTTCTGCTGCATATGAAAATGGTGTATTGACAATTTCATTGCCTAAAAGGGAAGAAGTGAAACCAAAGCCTGTACGAAATGTACAAATAGCTTAAATGAGGCAATAAAAGATTTTAATCAAAATTAGGTTTAAGTAAATGATGATTTAGGGGCTATGTTGATAGCCCCTTTTTTTTGCTAAAATACCCGTCTCCTTTTTCTCTTGTATTTACTTCTACTTGTAGAAGATAGAGGATTAGCCGTTTCTGAACAGGGTAAAGCTGGTCTTTTACCGTTCAGCCTTAAATTCCCTCTTTGGTTAAATTCAAAGATTAAAGAAAGTTCATGAGCTCCTTCTGCATTCCACCCTAATCCGGAAATGGATACATCATAACTGTAGGCTACTTTAAACGGACCATAATCGTAGGCAAGTAGAGCAATAATGGCATCTTGGTTTATTGATGAACCGTTGCTTTTGGTTATAAAAGGAACACCTCGGTACCAAACTCCAATTTCCAATGGGTAGTTATGCCAGTATACACCTAAATCAAATTGTGTATTTTGTGCTTGTTGTTGTAAACGGTAGCTTAAGGAGAAAGATCTTGACACTCCCTTCTGCCGGGTTCTTTCATTCCAAATATTCATACCCCCAAAGAATACATATTTAAGAGGCATCTTCATTTCTTCATTTAAAAATGTGTGATTGGGTTGGGCCATATGATCTACGGTTAATCCAAGCCAATATTTTGAGCTATATAAAAATACCGATGAAGCGAAGTCGATATAGTTTGTTTGTTCATTATTGAGACGTTGCCATGATCCGGAACCACCAGCACCAATGAGCTCATCTCCAAACTTAAGCTTGCTAAAATCAATGGATTTATTGCCGTATGTAAATTGTAATCCAGGTATTACTTGCCAATCATCATTAATAATCAGATTATAACTATACTGAAAAGCAAACTGTGTGGTAGTAAGTCCGGCAGATCCGGCAACATCCTGGTATAATAAAAAACCAATACCACTATTGATGGTGTGAAAAAAGTTATCAAATGATACTGAATAAGTTTCAAATGCTTTTTCTATGCCAGGCCATTGATTTCGATAATTAGCAACTAGTCTTCCGCCATCTGTTGAACCGGCTAATGAAGGACTCATGTATAATGGATTTGCATAAAATTGGGAAAAATGCGGATCCTGTGCATGCGTTGCCATACCTATAAGCAGGGTGGTGAAAAGTAAAATGATATGTTTTTGTATTTTTATCATTACTTGTTAACGAATTAATGTAACATCACCAGTAAATACTTTGACTTCTCCTGTACTGAATCTACAGGTTACTTTCCAGATATACACGCCCTGAGCGCAAATTTTATTGTTGTAATATCCATTCCAACCTAATTTTAAATCATTACTTTCAAACATAAGTTGTCCCCATCTAGAGAAAATCTGCATTTTATATTCTACTATTCCTTCCTGAAGCGTTGGATAAAAAACATAATTGTTTTTGTCGCCATAAACATATTCTCCGCTATTGGGGCCACCCAGATTGGGCGTAAAAGCATTTGGGAAATCAATATCACCACCTTCTAAAGCAATAATAGGTTCATTTAATACGTGGTTGTCTTTGCAGCCAAATTCATTGGTTACTTCCAGTGAAACATCGTAATTGCCCGGTTTTTGGTATTCGTAAACGGGACTAAATTCTGATGATGAATCTCCATTGCCAAAATCCCAAAAATATTCAACAGCATCAATTGATTTATTGGCAAAAGAAACACTTTGTCCGGGTACGGTAACCACTTTAGGAAAAGCTTCGAAAAATGCCTGCGGTTGCGGGAATACATTTATTGTCAGATCATCTTTGATGGTTTGACCGCCTTTGCCTGTAACGGTAAGTTTTACATTGTACTCTCCAGGTGAAAAGTAGGTGTGTTTAGGGTTTGCTGATGTTGAAATGTTCCCATCTCCAAACTCCCATAGATAATTTTCTGTGTCGAATGTTTCACTGTAAAATTCAACAGTTAACGATGAGCAACCTTCTGCATTTGGTCCATATTCAACTGTTGGTAAATTGGGTAATATCTCTATTTCCTTTTGTGTGGAATTTTCACACTGATTACTGTATGCTTTTAAAGTAATCGTGAATTTACCGGAGTTTTGATAGGTGTAAGAACCGGGTTGTTTATTGTTGGATGAGTTTTCGTCTCCAAAATTCCAATCGTAGCTCCATAGGTCTCCTTGAGTCAGGTTGTTAAGGTTTACTGTTGATTCCGGCATTTGTAAAAATTCCGGAGTTACAGAAAATTCCGGCTGAGGAGTCGCATATACATTTACTGAAGAATAGGCTGTATCGCTGCAGCCAAATGCAGATAGTGCGATCAATGAAATATTAAATTCCTGATCGTCATTGGTGTTGTTAGTAAAAGAATTAAGTCCTAAATATCCGGAGGATGTATTCCCATCACCATAATCCCAAATAAAAGAGTTGGCTCCGGTGGACTCATTGCCAAAGCTAACTTCAATAGGGGAGCATCCTTCATCACTTCCGGTTATTGATGCAGTTACTATTGGATTTACGCTGGTGTGTCCATCCATCGAATCTTTACAACCAAAACTATTCTCAGTAATCAATCTGATTCTGAAATCAATAGGTATAAAAGTTGAATTGGTGTAAGTATGTTCAATTTTATCATTCCCTGAAGTGGTTTGGGATGTGCCATCTCCAAAATTCCAGTATGAATTAGTGATGTTTGGTGTATGGTTTGTGAATTCAACAGTTTTGGGTGAGCAAACGGTGAAATCATTGGGTTCAAAATCTGTTTTTGGCGAAGGGAGTACAGTGATTTGAGAATATGCTGTATCGCTGCAACCATAAACGGAAGATGCAATCATACTTACATCATAAGTAATTTTGCTATTGGTTTCATTATTAAAAATGTTTTTACCGTAAAAATCAGCTGATGTGTTTCCATCACCAAAATCCCATAGATAATCATAAGCACCAACTGAATTGTTACTGAAGCTAACTTCATATGGGGCACAATCTGTACTAGGACCTGATATGGATGCTGAAACTTCTGGGTTCACAGTTGTAAATCCGTCCAATGAATCCTTACATCCAAAGCTATTTTCTGTAATTAAACGGATACTATAGTTTGCAGGCATCAATGTGGAGTTTGTGTATGTGTGATCAATAGGATCGTTGCCATTGGTTGTGGCTGAAGTTCCATCTCCAAATTTCCAATATGAGTTGGTAATATTTTGTGTGTTATTTGTGAATTCGACCACTTTAGGCGAACAGACATCAAAATCAATGGGCTCAAATAGTGTTGTGGGTGAAGGTAAAACAGATATTGATGTTTCTGTTGTATCTAAACAGCCATATACAGAGGTAGTATAGAGTACAATTGTATGATCCTCCTGATTATTAGAGTCGTTGATAAACAATTTACTATTTTGGTGTACCCCCAGAATGAGGTTTCCATCTCCAAAATCCCACTCGTATTTATAAGCTCCCGGATCTGCATTAAATGCAACATTGACTGGTGAGCATGCATTGTTTGGATTAGCAGTTAAATTAAAATCCTGCTTAGGATATACCGTTGTATATTGACGAGCAGTGTCGCTACATCCGAAGGTATTTTGGGTTGCCAGGGTTACTTCAAACGATTGTGTAAAGGATTCTTCATTAATAAAATCATGTGCTGTATGCTCTGTTGTTTCAGCTTGTGAGCCATCACCAAAGGTCCAGTTATAGGTGTCACCTCCTTGTGATTTGTTAGTGAATTGAGATCTTAATGGACTACATCCAATAATATCCTTTGATTCAAAGTAGGCAACTGGTGTGGGAGCAACCGTTGTGGTTGTATTTAAAGTGTCAACGCATCCTTCAGTGGTTCTGGCAATTAGAGTTATATCGTAGTGAATAGCATCCGGTGTTTTATTGGTGAAAATTTGTAAAGGATTTTCATCATTTGAAATAATTCCATTTCCAAAGTCCCAATTGTAGCTGTCTGCATGCAGAGATGTATTTTGAAATTGTATTTCCATTGGGGTACACCCTATTGCTGGAGGAGGAATAATATTCGCTTCAGGAATTTGAAAGAAATTAATAGTCACCGTATCACTTCCAACGCAACCATTGCCATTGTTTTCAGCCCAGACAAATTTATATTTTCCAGGGGAATCTACGGTCACTGATGTTATTGGATTGGATGAATTGACAAACGAAGCGTTGCCTGAACCTTCTGCTTTTGACCACTGGCCTGTTCCAACATGTGGATAGGCGATTAATTCAACTTTGGTTCCACATGTGTCTTTATCTTCCATTACCGTTGGTATGGGTAATTCTGAAAATGTGAGGTTTATTTCTGTTGAATCGGTGCATGAGTTATTGTTCTCTATCCATCTTAATCGATAGACTCCATAAGTGTCAGAAGTAACCTGTGGATTTGGTATTGCGAAATCCTGAAAAGAAAGAATTCCTGGTCCGTTTATTACTTTCCATAGTCCGTTACCAACACTTGGTGTCGCGTTTAATTGACTCTGTAATCCACATTCAAATAAATCCATTCCGGCATTGGCATTGGGTTGTTCGTGAACAATGATGGTAATGATGTCCGAATCTTCGCACCCATAAGTATCTCTTACTGTGTATGTAAATTCAAAAGTACCTGTTTCATTTGCCGAAAATTCCGGATTTTGAATATTTACATCTGATAAAAGGTCGGTTCTTGTTCCTGTCCACAGATGAGTTGTAAATACCTCAGATCCTCCAACGGGAGCAGGATCTAATGGTATGGTTTCGCCAAGACAAGATTCTATTGTACTGTTTGTAAATGTAATGTTAACCTCTTCAACGTTAACCACTATTGTATCTTCATTCCAACATGAGTTTGCATCTGTTACTCTGTAGATTAGTTCATACTGATCAACTGTAGTAGCAGAAAATTGCGGGTTGGAAATTGATGTGCTAGTTAATGGACTCGTGTCTCCTTTCCAAAGATGAGTGTAAGGAGTCTGTCCCAAGGTTGGATTTCCATCTAAATTTAATGTGATTCCAGGGCATAAATTGTTGGGGGTATCTTGTAATATGTTGGCCTTGGGTGCTGGTAAAACAGTGATGTTTATTGTTCCTACATCGCTACAATTATTTCCATCGGTGATGGAATAAGTGATGGTGTGTGTTCCTGGTCCTGCAATTTCCGGATAAAACATAGCGTTGTTTGGAGCTATAATACCCGGACCACTCCATTCACCACCACCATCAACCGGAATCAAAATAAAAGGATCAGCAGATTCGCATACTGCTGGGACGGGTTGAATTGAAGCATCAGGAAGTGCAACAATAATAGCCATGGCTGTTGTGGTAACAGGTGGAAAATCACCATTAACCAAATCAATAGGGGGGCCGGCAACATCCGGATCGTCATAAGGATTACAAACGTTCCAGTTTCTTAACGTAACCTGAAAAAATGCGCCTACCGGATGATGATCCGGTATTGTAATATTCATGGAGGTATTGTAAGGAGCAATGGGGCCTTCAACAGGCCCAGGCACATGATCAATTGGTCCTGTCCATGGGTATGTTCTTATTGATCCTCCTACTTCTGCATCCAATATTGTTGTTCCCCCGGTGCCATATATCCACTGAATCCATCTGTTTTCATTGTTGACAACATCGTTTTCGTCAGGAGGAGTACAGTTCCATTGGCTTACATCGGTAAAGTTAAATGAAGCGCCGTTACCTACACAAATAGGGTAAACCTCCGGATCTACAGTTAATTCACCGCCATTTCTGTCATCGGTATCCCATACTGTTACAATCTGTTCCTGTACACTACTGGTACAAACCACACCATTAACAATTAAAGTTGCCCGAGGGTGGTAATTACATAAATCACCAGTGTTGGGATAGTTGTGAGAGTGTGTAGCACTCCATTCTTTCAATCCTGCATCTGTAAGTGCAGCATTTATCACTTCAACCGGATTGCCATCATCCCAATCGTATTGAATTTGTATGTTACCGGTTCCTTTATCATCAACACCTCTGTATACTACTTCCCAATCCACATCAACAGGTGCACATTTACCGTATGGAATAATATCATTTGCCTTTGATAAATACACGCAATCCTGAGCATTGCTGAATGCCGTATACAAAAATGTTAAACCAATAAAAAGAACCAGGCGTATTGTTGTGTTGTGTTGATTAATCACCTTAGTATCTTTATATATTGTGTTAGGGTGTTTAACGAAGGTTTTTTAAAATAGTTTTGATCAGAGGGGATTTTTTTGGGATGAAGGGATTGAGAATTGTGTTTTTCCTTTGCTTTAGATAAAGTTATTATTTGTAAAAGAGTGAATTCTTAAAATTTGATTCACATAAATAGTTAATATTTGACATTTTGATAGTTGTGATTTACTTGGTTGGTAATGGAGAAAAAGTAGTTTGTGATTAGGTAATAGGGATGGTGTGTGACCTGAGTTATGTTCAAGATGTATTTTCTGCTTGTTAAAGTCGATAATTTAATAGCCAGAAATAGTATTAAGACATTTTGATTCAAGTGAGAAAAGTATGATTTATATCAGGATTGTACTGTTTGTGTGGGTTTTGTGAGATTAGTCATTTTTTTAATGTGGATATTGAGTGAATTTTATATGAACAAACTAAAGGTTCTTTTGTGTTTTGAAGTGAGTGATAAAAAAGAATGAGTTGTTTAATTAATGACTTAATTTATGAATATGATAAATAAGATGATTGCTTCAGTTGTTCCTTGTTTTCCGAAGAAATTCGTTTGGGTTTTTTCAAAAAAATATATTGCAGGAGAAACTATTGAAGATGCTATTGCGGCTTCAAAGAGTTTGAATACGTATGGGATAAGAGTTACTGTTGATTTGTTAGGGGAGTTTATTAAGAACCTTTCACAAGCTGATGAAAATAAAAATCAGTATATAAATATCATTGATTCTTTTGAAAAAGCTCAGATAAATGGTAATTATTCGCTTAAGCCAACCAGTTTTGGCTTATTAATTGATTTTGAAAAATGTTATAATAATATTCGTGAAATTGTTAGGATTGCAGCCTCGTATAATAATTTTGTACGCATTGATATGGAAGATTCGGAATGTGTGGATTTGGAAATTGAATTGTATAAAAGATTGAAAGATGAATTTCCAAATCATGTAGGATTGGTACTACAAGCGTATTTACACAGGACAGTTGAGGATGTTAATAAATTGATGTCGTTACATACTAGTGAATCACCATTGAATTTTAGATTGTGTAAAGGAATCTATGTGGAGCCCGAAAGTATTGCTATAAAGGATCCTCAAAAAATCAACGATAATTATGTGAAGCTTTTAGATACTTTGTTGAGAAATGGAGTTTATGTAGGTATTGCAACACATGATAAAAAGTTAATTAACAGTGCGTACGAGTTAATAAAGAAGTACAATGTACCCAAAGATATGTATGAGTTTCAGATGTTGTATGGGGTTACACCGGAATTACGCAATAGCATTGTAGCCGGGAATCATGAAATGAGGGTGTATGTACCCTATGGTGAAGAGTGGTTTGGTTATTCAACACGCAGATTAAAAGAAAATCCAACCACAAACCAAAAGGTAACAGCGTCCATCCTTTCTGAAATGCCAAGCAATTACAAATTCCATTGACTAAAAATACTTCTCAATTAGAGTCAGCGTAACAATCAGAAGCAAAATTACATAACAAT
>JBNKGY010000181.1:0-8458 GCA_050290065.1 Marinilabiliaceae bacterium | reverse complement strand
CACGAGCTATTAACAAAACATTCCTTCCTCTGCAAGCTAATTCTATTGCAATAGCTCTACCTAATCCTTTTCCTGCACCTGTTACTAATGCAAACGATTTACTATCTTCCATCATTTAATATATTATGAATAAGCCAACTTTCTTTTCGTAATTAATAATTTCTTATAGTGCATATGATTAGCACTTTGGGCATTTTTCCCCATTAAGAAATAATATAAGCGTTTAGGTACTATTGCCGACAATAAATAAAGTACTCGATTTACAAAACCCGGTATACATACCACTTTTTTTCTATTCAGATTTTTTAAACTTTGTTTTACAACCACATCCGGATTCATCCAGAATATTTTTTCTTTCCAATTATGTACTTGTCTTTGTTGATGAATCCGGGAATGGAATTCCGTTTTAACAAAACCAGGACACAATGCCTGAATCTTAATATTTTTGTCAATTAAATCGATATGTAAACACTCTGAGAAAGAGAGTAAGAATGCTTTTGACGCACAATAGAAATAATTTAATGGAGATGGAAAAAATGCAGATAATGAAGAGACATTAATAACTGCTCCCCCTTTATTCATAATCATTTTAGGCACAACTTCGTAAATTAAACGCGAGGTAGCATTGATATGCACCTGAAGCATCTTTTGTTGAGTTTTATATTCCTCAACAAAAAAACCTTTACGACTGCCAAAACCAGCATTATTGACCAATAATCCAACATTCTGTAAACAATTTATCTCCGAAAGCAAATTGTCAAACTGACTCTCAATAGTAAAATCAGCAATAACAATTTTTACCTTAACAGCATATTTAGACAAGATTTCCTGCTTTAATAAACTCAAACGCTCTACACGTCTTCCTGTTATTAATAAATCCCATCCCGTGGAAGCTAGAGCTATTGCATAAGCTCTACCCAAACCACTACTGGCACCCGTTATTATGGCTAGTTTGTTTTCCATTTTTCTGGATTTTGATTATCAAGTGGCAATAATGTGTTTATACCAATATCCCAATGATATTAGCGTTTTAATTTCATTATATTAAATTTATACTGCGTTACAAAACATCATCGTAACTATGGCTATAGCTCAATTTATTCCATGATTATTGCTTCACTCGGCATAGCTCAAGCAAGCTTGGCTCTGCTCTTGTTTATCGCAATAATTTACGTCTTGTATAAACTTAATATCTCTAAAATTATTTAACGCCAACCTCATAGTGAAATTGGTATGACTTTTTAAACTTTAAGTATTATACAAATTACGACTTTTCATTATTCAACAGGCATTTTAATCGAATTAAGTTGTTAAAAAACACTTTTTTTATTACCAGATCTTGCATCCACCGTGGAAATATTGGAGGTTCATTTGAAAAAACATTAAATTCAACTTTCGTTTTATTTGAATAAAATCTTGTTAAAGTCCAGGTTGCCCTATAATTATTAATCCTAATCATTTTTTCAGTTTCCTTTAACCTTTCACTTTGAACTTGAACTACACAAGAGGAATTACCCACCTTAAGTACTGAATATCTGGCAACCAGATCTCTTTTGGCAAATGGCCATGGTAATCCTATAATTAAATAAATCAAATTATCATCATCTTCTGACACTAACCGAGCCTGTTTAACGACTTTCATCCAAGTATCTATAGTCGTGTAATCCTTTAAAAAAATCATAACCTCTTCCAAATTACAATCCACCACAAAAACGCTCCTTCTCTCTCTAACATTCAATGAATCATTTACTTTCACCCACTTTTCGTATAGAGCAATATCCTTATCCTCTTTTACACAAATCCATTCACCGTAATACCACGAAGAAGCATTTAATTCTTTAACCATATTCGCCATTGAATTGTCGGCTAAAATCATCCTAAAAAACATATACACTATCAGTATCATCATCTCACATTTTAAATTAAACCTCCATGAACTATTGAATAACTAAATTCAATTAATATAAACCTGATTTCGATTAAAATTTCAGAATACAGATTCATACAATAAAGGCAAAGTGGGATATACGTGAACCAAAACTACTTACAAGACCTTATTACAAAAAAAGTTGCAGAATAAACCAATCCTGAAATTCCGGACTAAGATTTCTATGTGATTGTACTATGATGAAGAATAAATTCCGGACTATGGGAATATTTCAGATTTTTACCTTAGAAAGAATTGGAGAAATGGGATTTTCAAATAAAGAAAACTTACTTAGCGGTGTATTTGCAATTGATATAAAAAAACACTCTATGAGAATTACTCCCAAGGAGTGTTTTTCAATTATTAACACCAAAATTTATTACAGTTGTATTGAAATGCCTTTATAGAAATCAAGTATCTTATTTCGAAGAATATATTCATATTTTGATTGTAATAAGTCTGACTGTGCTCGGGTAAAATCTGTTTTTGCAACATTGTAATCTACAGAATTAACAAGCCCAACATTAAATTTCTGTTCTGTATACCGGAATGATTCCTTATAGGACTCTACCGCTTCATAACTTGAGAGGTATTTATTATGCGCTGCTAATGCATCGGCATAAGCCTGTTGAATTTCTTTACGCAATGTTAACTTTTCCTGATCAAATGAATACTGAGCATCCATCACTCTTATTCTGGCATTTTTAACTCTTGTTTTAGTTTGGAATTTATTAAAGATGGGAATATTTAATGTAGCCCCTATGTAAGTGTTTTTTGTAGTTTTAATCTGATCACTTAACGAACGGTTTGTCTTTAACGGATCATCAAGTACCCAGCTGGCTCTTGCACCCCAACTTCCATTTAAGGTTAAGTTAGGGTAATAACCACTTTTGGCTATATCAACATTATACTTTCTACTTTCTAAGTTATATCCGGACTGTTTGATCTGTGGCATAATATCTAAAGCTGTTTGATAAACTGAATTCGGATTATCAAGTGTTAGAGTCTCTATTTCCGGGATTGAAGGTGACTCAACATCAAAACCTGTAACATCCTCAAGATCTAATAATTGAGCTAAATTCAAAAGAGATAGTGCCAGATTATTCTTTTGTTGCGTTACATTTAAAGCTTCTTTAGCAGCCTGAGATTTAATCTCCAGATAACTACCCATAGCCTGACTTCCGGCATCAACCAGTTTTTTAGTTCTTTCAACCTGCTGATTGGTTACTTTATATTGCTCTTCGGCAACACCTAATAATTCCTTATCAAATAATATTTGTAGATATTGACCAGTAATCTGTAATGCAATATCATTTCTCATTTTTTCAGTCTGAGCAAGAGCCGCTTTTAAATCCAGTTGATTTCGTTTAATCGTGTTTTTTACATTAAATCCATTAAAAACATCAACACTGGCTCCTACACCCATATCAAATAAGCGGTTATTTACATCAATATTTTCTCCAAGATTCTGAACCCAAGTATAACCAAAACTATAGCCATAGTTTGATCGAGCATTTAAATCAGGTAGTCTGTTATTCTTACTCTGATGAAATTCATTTTTTTGAATATCGGCACTTATTTCCTGTCTTTTTATAGAAATGTTATTTTCAAAAGCATAATTGATGCATTTTTCAAGAGTCCATACTTCCTGTGCAGATCCATTTATTGTTACTAAAAAAAAGGCACAAGTGAGTACTGAAATAATTCTATTAATCATTTGGATAGCTGTTTAAAATTTACGTAGGTTAAGATAAGCATTAAAGATAAATTATGATTGTGGCACTTTAATTTTATCTTTTTTGGTCAATCCTTCTTTTACTTCTATTTGAATTCCATCTGAAAGACCTGTTTTAATATGTTTTTTCTCAAAAACCTGATCTGCCACTTCCACTTCAATAAAAGCGGTATCGTTTTCAAACTGTAGTAACTTCTCATTTATAGCCAGTACACTGTCTCTTCGTTCAAGAACAATATCTGCATTGGCGCTATACCCTGCTCTAATAAACTGCCCTTCTTTCAAGTTTACATCTGCTTTAATTTCAAATTGAATTGCTCCATTTTCTTCCACCCCTTTAGGTGAAATATATTCCAGTTTGGCATCAAACTTTTCATTTTCTATGGCCCCAATTGACAATACCAAATCCATTCCCTCTTTAATTTTGCCTACTTCTGTTTCATCAACTTTACCTTCAAACACCATCTCATTCATATCTGCTAAAATGGCAACGGTAGTTCCATCATTAAATGTATTACTTTTAATTACTGAATTTCCTACTTCAACGGGAACATCCAACACCATTCCTTCGATGGTTGCTTTAATGATTGTATTGGTTTGCGAACCCATTTTTTTGGTTACTCCCTCTCTGATCAATTGCAAATTATTATCGGCAGCTTCCAGATCAACCTTTGCATTTTCATACCTCATCAATTCATCCTGATACTCAGATTCTGCTATAACACCTCCTTTGTATAAATCCTTTTTACGATTATACTCTAATTCGGCATTTTTAAAAGATATTTTTGCTTTATTCAACTGGGTCTCAGCACTATTCACCTGAACCATCTCTGGTATGATCTGAATTTTAGCAATTACATCACCTTTGTGTAACAGATCACCTGGCTCAACATAAATTTCGGTAATAATACCCGACTCCTGAGGCTTGATTTCTATCTCCTGTCGTGGAACAACAGAACCTGTTGCTACAGTTTTGCTAATTATATTGGCTATTTCGGCTGATTCCGTTTCAAAAACAACCTCTTTTTCTCGTGATTTATCATATAAATAATATAACCCGCCAAAAAATACTCCTGCGAATACAACTATCAAAATTACATTTCTTACTACTTTCATGATTAGATTTATTTATTAGTTATTTTATACTTCTGAACGTATAGCCTCTATGGGCTTAATGGCAACAGCCCGGCGTGAAGGAATAATACCTGCTAATACCCCGGACATTATCAATATGAATAATGAAAATATTGCAGTAATAAAATCAACTTGTGGATTTAGGAATGCTGAGTCTGAAGATGGCGCATTGCCAATTATCTGGCTGACCAGTTCAACAATCACAATACCGATAAACATCCCGATAAATCCTGCCAAACCGGTTAAAAAAACAGATTCTGTGATTACTGTTGAAATAATATTCACCGGAGATGCTCCAATAGCTCTTTTAATTCCAATTTCCTGAGTTCTTTCCTTGATAATTATCAGCATAATATTACTAATACCAATAATACCTGCCATTAATGTACCTATCCCAACAAACCACACCAACACATTAATACCCAGAAATAAACCATTCATTTTTTTAAACTCCTCTCCAACATTATTGGAACCGAATGCTCCATAATCCTCAGGATGTATACTGTGCCGTTTGGCCAAAAATGATTTCACTTCCTTTTCAACTTCCATAATATCATAATCAGGTTTTGCTGTAATAGAAAAGTAACCCACAATATTATTGTAATTGTATACTACCTGACATGTTGAAAATGGAATAAATACAATTGAGTTTTGTTGCTCTCCCCATCTTCCTGTGTGTTTTGACTCAAAAGTTCCGATTACCTGAAAGTAGATATCTCCTATCCGTATATATTTATCAACCGGATCTTCATCCTTGCCAAACAAATCGTTATACACTGTGCTTCCAATAATGGCAACTTTACGTGTATTGTCCAAATCCATTTGATTGATAAACCTTCCATGTGTTAGCTTAACCGGATCAATTTTGTTTTCATCCGGAACAATACCTGAAACCTCATAAGCTCCTTCTTGTACGCCTCTGGAAACAGGAGTTGCATTTTGATATCCTCCACCTTGCATACGTGGTGCTATAATATCAATGCCTTTAATGTTATCAAACATCGCTTGCTTGTCCTCATATTTAAAATAAAATCGTCGGTTACGAGGAAAACCTTTATAAGGTTTGGAGGTAGGTTGTGTCCAAATAAACATACTATTTGTTGCAAAATCACCCATATTGGCATACACTCCGTTTTCAAGTCCTTTTCCGGCACCCATCATAATCATTAGCATAAATATACCCCAAAACACACCAAACCCAGTCAATATGGTACGTAGCTTATTATGCTTTAAGGTGTAAAATATTTCTTGCCATTTATCAATATCAAACATAGCTTTGAAGTTTATTCATCGCGCAAAGCAACGATTGGTTTAATTCTGGAAGCCCTACGTGCGGGAATATAACCTGCAAGAGCTCCAGCAAAAATGATTAAAAACACAGCCTTAATTGCTACACCAAAATCTACCCCTGGGTTCCTGAAGAATTCCGAAGCAGGTAACGATCCTGATATAACTTCTAATAAGGCAACTCCAACCAGCAATCCCAAAAATCCAGCAACCGAAGTAATGATAATTGACTCTTGTAAAATAAGATTCACAACTGATTGAGGGGAAGCCCCAATTGCTTTTCTGATTCCAATTTCCTTAGTACGTTCTTTCACAACAATTATCATGATATTGCTAACTCCAACAATACCAGCAATTATGGTAAAAATGCCTATAATTGAAACAAAAATTCTGATTCCCGTAAATATAGCTTGAGTCTGCTTATAGTTTTCCAGTACATTATATCCACCCAGGGCTCTGGTATCATCAACATTAAAACGGTATTTATTAGCAATCAATTCCCTCACCTCATCAAACAAAACTTTACTTTGTTCAACCGTACTATTTCCGGTAGTAAAGGCAATATTACCAACATCTTGCTTTCCTCCAAACACTTTTTGTGCTACCGTTAATGGTATATAAAAACGCTCTGTCTCTCCAGGATAAACATCATCAAACACACCAATTACCTTATGTGGAATCCCTTTTATTTTTATGTATTTACCAATAGGGCTTTCATCTTTACACAGGCGTAATTTAGCCTGCATACCCATTACGGCCACCTTACGGGCTTGCTCAATATCCATGGTATTCAACAATCTTCCTTCCACTAAACGAACAGCTTCAATATGTTGATATCCTTCAAGTATACCCATTACCTGGAAATTTCCGTATTCGTTTCCATAATTAATTAACGAACCCCACATCCCAAACCTTCCAGTAAGATGCTCTATTTCGGGAACTTTCTTTTGTATTAACTCCAGATCTTCATCTTTTAATTCAATACGTCTACCCACATTTAAACCTTCATATGCCATTGAAGTTTGACCACCCCAAAGGAAAACACTATTTCGGGCATCACTAAAGTTATGCATGACGCCTCTCTCTAATCCCTTACCTGCACCTAATAAAATAACAAGAATAAATATTCCCCAGAACACACTAAAACCAGTTAAAAAAGAACGTAGTTTATTCTTTTTAATGGTACTAAATATCTCCTGCCAGTTACTAATATCAAGCATAACTAAATTTTTTATGTTTTTGCTCCTTTTCTATCAGCCCATCTTTTAAATGAATTACGCGATGGGTTCTTTCTGCGATGTCATGCTCATGCGTAACAATAACTACAGTTATCCCGGACTTATTAACCTCATCCAGAATATCCATTACCTCGTATGATGTTTGCGTATCTAAAGCTCCCGTGGGCTCATCGGCTAAAATGACTTTAGGTTTTGAAATTAAAGCCCTGGCAATAGCAATACGCTGCTTCTGGCCTCCTGACAATTCACTTGGCATATGATAAGCCCAATCTTTCAATCCTAATTTATCGAGATACTCCATAGCTATCTCATTTCTCTTTTTTCGGCTTATCTTCTGATAATAAAGCGGTAAAGCCACATTTTCCATGGCATTTTTAAAAGAGATTAGGTTAAAGGACTGAAACACAAAACCAATATATTGATTACGGAATTGAGCAGCTCGCTTTTCATTCATCTGTCGTATAAGAATGTTGTTAAGATGATATTCTCCTTTGTCGTAATTATCCAGAATACCAACGATATTTAATAAGGTTGATTTACCGGACCCTGAGGATCCCATGATAGAAACCATTTCTCCTTCTTTGATATCCATATCAATACCTTTTAAAACATGAAGAGAGTTGGCTCCTGTTCTATAGGATTTATGCAGGGATTTTATTTGTATAACACTTTTCGCCACCTGAATAAGTTTTAAGTTAATAATTGGTAAGTATTATTTTATCTGCAATAACATCAACAGTTATTCCAAACCTCATATATACCTATATTTCTGCACATTAAGAATCACAACACATGTCATTTACAAGATAAAAGTGTTCATTTATGGAATCTAAATGCACGTAATCGGACGTTTTTATGTTTATTGGAGGGGAATTAGGATCAATGTGCTAATTGGGCAATAATTATTGTCCACCCTGTACCAAACTGAACAGATTTATAACGAATAGCTTAAATTACCTTAAGATACAATTATATTACCTGAATTCGTCATAAAATCTTAATCGAATTCAGGTATAAACAAAAAAAGCCAAGTAAAATATTTACTTAGCTCTTCAGCCTGTATTAACCTGAGTTCGATATAAAATTAATGGCTCAAATCGCTTATAAATATTGAGTTTTAAGGAATGTTTGCGAAAG
>JBNKGY010000180.1:0-8625 GCA_050290065.1 Marinilabiliaceae bacterium | reverse complement strand
CATACGCTTGAAGGTTGTGATGACATGCCAGCTCACGCTAAATCCAGTTTAATGAGTCCCTCATTGACGATTCCTATCACAAATGGAAGATTAAACATGGGTACGTGGCAAGGAATCTATTTTTGTGAATTCAGAAATTTTGGGGGGCACAGAAATATAATCGCCACTATCTATTCATAGATAATCCTTATAAATTAGTCAGATGAAATTAGTAGTCTTCTGTGAGCATTGATCACTGAGGACTACATACTGACAACCTCCTTATTCCTTATCGGAAAAATATTGCTGCATGTATGAATACAGACTTTTTGTATCCGGCAGTACAATGTCAGCTCCTTCCTGAGCTAAAATCTCATCCTTCAAAACTCCTGTATTAACAGCAATAGTTACAATATTTGCAGCTTTTGCCGAACGTATTCCCAAAGGTGCATTTTCCACCACCAAACACTCACTTGCCGAAAAACCAGATCCTGCAACAGCTTTTAAATAGGGTTCAGGATGAGGTTTCCCATTGGTCACATTTTTAGCACTAATAATTTGATTGGGATCTATTCCAAAATCACCATTTAATTTATCTAAGAGAGTAGGCTGTTTTGAACCCGTAACAACCCAAACAGGCAAACCTTTTTCCTTCAATGAATTGATCAATTCTTTCATCTGCGGTAAAATTTTCGCCTTAGGAGCTAATCCCATTAATCGCACCTTTTCATTATAAACACGCTCCTTATCCTTTAAGGTTGCCTCTTTACCCAGGTATTTCTTAAATGCGTATCCAATCGTATCAAACCCGGTTCTTCCCTCATGCATATAGGCTTCCTGAGCCGGAAAATCAACACCTTCAGCCTTCATACAACCCATCCATGTCGATTCATGGTTTTTCATGGAATCATACAAAACACCATCCATATCAAATATAACGCATTTCAATTTTTGGGGAATTACTGTTTCAATCATTAAAAGATTTTTTGAAGAGAACAAATCGATAAACCTGAGTGTAAATCGCGTTCTTGTTGGAAAAAAGACAATTGATAACAAAGGAAATCAAAAAAAAGAGAATTACACAAATCACCACTGGTTTTAATTACCTGAGTTCAAAATTTATGTTGATCTCAGATGAATAACAAAAACACCCATTATGTATTTTCATTCGGATAAGCGTATCTTTTCATTATCTTTGTCTGCACAAAATCACTCTCGTATGTTTTCAATTAAAATTGAACCTGCACTTAAACAAAAATTACCGTCAATTACGCTGGGATGCATACAGGCCAAAGTCAATGTTTCACCAAGCCCGGATGTATTATCTCAATTTATTCATAAAAACATAGATCAGATAGCTGTTTCTTTAACTCCGGAATCCATTCGACAAAAGGATACAGTAAAAGCAACCAAAGATGCATATCGCGCCTTAGGAAAAGATCCCAATCGATACCGACCTGCTGCAGAAGCTTTAATGCGCCGTATTGCCAACGGAAAAGGATTGTATCAAATATCGAATGTGGTAGATATTCTAAACTTTATTTCTGTGAAAACAGGATATTCGATATGTGGTTATGATGCCCATTCTATATCCGGTGAAATTGTGATGGGAATTGGAGATACAAACGAACCTTATGAAGGCATTGGCAGAGGAACACTAAATATTGAATCTTTACCGGTGTTCAGAGATGATCTGGGTGGATTCGGAACTCCGACAAGCGATTCTGTGAGAACCATGATTACGGAAAAAACCCATGAAATATTGTTCATTTTTATAGGATTAGGTGATAAAAATGAATTGGAGAAAGCCCTTCAGGAAACCGAATTGCTTTTAAAAGAATATACTAATACCTCCCACATGGAGATTTATTATCAATAAAAAGTTAAATACAAAAAATATAAAATGACTGAAGTTTGCGCATTGGCATCAGGTAGTAATGGTAATTGCTATTATATTGGAAATGAAACGGAGGCGGTATTAATTGATGCTGGTATTAGTAGACGTCAGATTATAGACCGGATGAAAACAAAAGGGCTCAATCCTTTAAAAGTGAAAGCTGTTTTTATATCGCATGAACATTCGGATCATTACAGGGGAGCCAAAGTTTTAAGTAAAAAGCTGAATATCCCAATTTACATGACTATGCAAACGTGTGAAAAAAGTTACCAAACCATGCGCCCAACCAATGTGATTACTTTTGATCCGGGAGATACGATTCAAATAGGTAATTTTCAAATACATTCCTTTTTTAAGCTGCATGATGCTATTGAACCTTGTAGTTTTAGAATTGAACATGAAAATAAAAACATTGGAGTATTTACCGATATTGGTTCACCATGTGAAAATGTGAAATCACATCTTGCGCAATGCCATTTTCTGTTTTTAGAATCTAATTATGATGTGGACATGTTGGAAACCGGTAAATATCCTTATTATTTAAAGAAAAGAGTGGCCGGCGAACATGGTCATTTATCTAATGATCAGGCCAAAGAATTAATTGAAACACATGCAGGCGATCATTTACAAACCATTTATTTATCTCATATATCGGAAGATAATAACCGAGGACAAATCGCCTTAGAAAATTTTGATTCATTAAAGAATAAATATATGATAAAACTAACCTCAAGATATGCTGCCACTGAGGTAGAGAGGGTATAATTTGCAACAGAATCAATAAAATATAATATAATGAGAATTCTAAAAGACAAAACTATTGCTGTAGTTGTTGATATTCAGGAAAGATTATTTCCTCACATTTATGAACATGAACAACTTAAAAAGAACATTGAAATTTTAGTAGATGGACTAAAAGTCCTTGAAATTCCGATGATGGTTACGGAGCAATATAAAAAAGGATTGGGTGAAACCATTGAAAGTATAGCTGAAAAAATTAAGGAATATCCGGCTTATGAAAAAACAGCATTCAGTTGTTGCGATGATGCTACCTTTTCACACAAACTGGAAGAAGGAAGCTATAAAAAATTTGTCATCCTTTTCGGAATCGAAGCGCATATCTGCTTAATGCAAACCGCAATTGATTTAAAAGCCGAAGGGCATCATCCTGTAATTATTGAAGATTGCGTAGGCTCTCGCAATCCGGAGAATAAACGAATTGCCATCAATCGTATGCTGCAAGAAGGCATTACTGTTACCAGTTACGAATCCATTTTATTTGAGTTATGCCGTTTTGCCGGGAACGACACTTTTAAAGCCATTTCTAAATTGGTTAAGTAGATTCTGAAAATAGATAGCTTATTCATTCATTTTAAAAATACCAGTTAAACCCGAAATATGCATTAGGAACATCTATTACGAAGCCCTAATGCACAATTCAGATTAAACGAATCATGCGAAGAATTTTTGGTTTAGGAGAAACCGTTTTTGATATTGTTTTTAAAGATGGTCAGCCACTTTCTGCAAAAGCAGGAGGTTCGGTACTGAATGCATTGGTTTCATTAGCTCGGTTAGGTCATGAAACTCATTTCATTAGTGAGTTAGGTAATGATAAAGTAGGTGATACTATTATTCAATTTCTTAATCAGAATAATGTAAACACTACATTTATTCAGAGATATAACCATGGTCAAAGTGCTTTGGCCATGGCTTTTTTGAATGAAAGAAATGATGCGGAATACGACTTCTACAAAAACTACCCCAAAGAAAGGTTAACGGGTTCATTACCTGATTTTAAAGAAAACGATATTTTGCTGTTTGGCTCCTTTTATGCCATTGATGAAAATATCAGAAAACAGGCTTTTCGAATCGTTGATCATGCAAAAGAAAAAGATTGTATTATTATTTACGATCCTAATTTCAGGAATAAACATGCTTCCAATTTAAACTTATATAACTCCTATATAAACGAAAATATAGCTCTTGCGGATATTGTCAGAGGAAGTGACGAAGACTTTAGCAATATCTTTTCCTGTTCAACTATTGACGACACCTACAAAACTATCAGTAATAATTGTAATAATCTGGTTTACACAGCCAATACCAATGGGGTCTATCTGCAAACCGAAAACATAAAAAAACATTATCCCGTACCTAAAATTACCCCGGTTAGTACTATCGGTGCAGGAGATAATTTTAATGCCGGCATCATTCATGCTATTCTACAAAATGGCATTACAAAATCCGACTTACCAACCATCAGTGCAAGCATATGGGATGAGATTATCAACACCGGGATTTCATTATCAACAGAAGTTTGTCTTAGTATGGAGAACTATATTGAAAGGTAAATAAAGTATGGAAATTTACTTGTTGGTTTTGTAGTCTCCTGTATCAAGCTGATAAACAAACAGTTCAAATTAAAATACATTTGGGCTTGCAGGTAAAGCTACGAAGTGTCTTATTTTGAAGTAATTTCAATCACGGTCTAAAGTTCACTGTCCAACATTCTTTTCTTCAACTCCCAGTACTCCTCCATCTTACCCACTTTCTTCATTTTTCTGTGTATTCGCATACCCCCTTCAAATAATTGAGATGGATATTCCCAAAAACATCGCAAATGATTTAACATCTGCCCTTCTGCATATCCAAATTCCAACAAATTATTATAAAACAGATCATGCAGTTTATCAATTACTTCCAGTGCGCTATTCTGCTCATGCAACAGAGCCGGATTAGTCAATAACCCTCTTCCCAACATCCATCCTTTTACCTGGGGAAACTGTTCTTTTTTGGCATTCAGTTCTGACAAAGAATTAATATCACCGTTACCAATCAAACTTATCGGACAAGCTTCAAGTACATCCTGAAACTTTATCCAATCAGGTTCTCCCTTATATTTCTGCACACCCAATCTGGGATGCAATATCAATTCGTTAACAGGAAAATCACTCAGCACCTGAAGAAGAACTAAGATATCATCCTGATCACTCCATCCTAATCTGGATTTCACTGATAACTGAATTGGTAATTTTTCAGAATAGAATCCCTGAAGCATCGTATTAATTTCATCAGTATAAGGTAATAATCCGGAGCCTAAGTGTCGGTTTGCCACCATAGGAAATGGACATCCAATATTCAGGTTGATCTCAAAAAATCCTCTATCGATCATATTACGAGCAAACTGCAAAAGTTCAGTCACTGAATTTGTTAACACCTGCGGAATCAGATGCATCTCAGACGAAAACTTTAGTTCTTTTTCATATTCAAATACTCCGCTTTTATTGATTCGGTAGAATGGAGTAAAATATTTATCGACTCCTGATACCAATGAATTAAAGGCAATATAATATGGTAAAGAGGTATAACTCTGAAGAGGGGCGAAATAAATAGAAGTACTCAAAGTGGCTATAAAATGAATAAAAGTAGATCCGTATAACTGCTTTTAAAAATTATAACTATTTCCCAAGATTACGAATTTTGATAGCACAAATTTACAAATTATTGTAATTCAAGCATAATGTTTAGTTTATAGATTTTTAGATTTTAAAGATTTAATATACCATTCTGATTATTACAGATGTAAGTAAATTGTTACTTTTGCAAAAAAACATTTCAATTTGAATACAAATACAGACACTTTAGGAGCAGCATGCCATGATTTTTTAGCAGGTCAGAAAGATGCACAAATTATTGTTCAATCCAATATTGTTGAGGACGATGTTTTACCTGTTGAATATTTATTCCGATCCTTTGATCAGATGCCTGTTTTGGAGAAAAAAGCCTTAACCTTAAGTTATGGTAAAATTTTGGATGTGGGTGCAGGCGCCGGCAGTCATGCTCTATATCTTCAGCAAAGTAATAAGTTGGTATATGCGAATGAAATCAGTCCTTTAGCCTGCTCAGTTATGAAGCAACGAGGTGTAAAAAATGTGATTGAACAGGATTTTTACACACTCCCAGAAAATGAAAAATATGATACTATTTTAATGTTGATGAATGGTATTGGAATTGCCGGCGACACAAATAATCTGGAAAAATATTTTGCGAAAGTTAAAGAACTTTTAACCCCGGATGGCTGTTTATTAGTTGATAGTTCGGATGTTAGGTACTTATTTGAAGACGATGATGGAAGTATCCTCATTAATTTAAATGATGATTATTACGGTGAGATCAGTTACAGAATGAATTATAAAGATATTAAAGGCAAAACTTTTAAGTGGCTTTTTATTGACGATGAACTACTTAGGTATTATTCAGAAAAAAATGGATTTAAAATGGAAAAAATTGCCGATGGTATGCACTATGATTACCTGGCGAAACTAACCATTCAATAACAGCTATTTATCACAGAATTTTTATTGTTTATAAAATACATCTGAATAATTGACATAAAAGTTCAACAAGCAGTACTTTTACAACGTACCATAACTATTTTACAATTATATCGTAAAAACTTAACATACAACTTCCTTCATTCAGGAAATAAATTTAAGGCGATGAAAAAACTTTTTACCTTACTTACAATATTTACTATTGGGATTGCCGGTTTTGGGCAGGTTCCAAATCTTACAAGTTTAAATCCTAATGATAATGCAACTGCTGTTGCTACATCATCAGATTTCACTCTTACATTTGATACTAATATTCAGTTTAACACGACATCTACATTTCACTACATATATATATACGAAAGTGGTAATCCTACCCCAATCAAAACATATCAATTTGCATTTGGTTTTTTATTGGGATCCTCTGAAGTTACTTATAGTACCAATACAGTAACTATTAATCCTTCTGCAAACCTCACTGAAGGAACTGATTATTATATTATTATTGAAAATGGTGCTATTGAGGGTACTTCAACCACTCCTTTTCCTGGATTAACGATAGATACTGATTGGAATTTCACTACAGTTTCAGCAGCTTTACCTCCATCTATCATAACTTATAATCCAACTCAGGATGCTGCCAATGTTGCACTTACACAATCTTTAGTATTAACCTTTAATGAAGACATAGTTAAAGGTTCAACAGGGCGATTTTATATATATAATAGTGATGACACAGAATTTATTTCTTATGGAATTTCCAGTGGAAATGCTGTAGCAAGCGGAACAACATTAACTGTTACTCATACTGCATTTGCTGAAGGAGCTTCCTATTACGTACTTATTGATGGTGGCTTTATTGAATCCAGCACCACAGGCACACCATTCGGAGGTATATCCAGTACAACAGAATGGGCTTTTACTTCAGAAATATTACCCCCTGCTATAAGCTCTTATACTCCTGTTGATAATGCAACTGGACTTAGTTTGGATACTGACCTAAGCTTATCCTTTGATGAAAATATTACCATAGGCTCAAGTGGCACTTTATATATAAGATTAACCAGTGACGACAGCTTATTTGATTCATACTTAACTACCGATCCTGAAATATCAGTTGCAGGTAATACACTTAATATTACACATGCCAATTTTTCAAGTAATACTGAATATTATGTATTAATTGATGCCGGTTTTGTAAAATCTACTGCTTCCAATATAGACTTTAATGGTATTTCAAGTACCACACAATGGAGTTTTACTACTGATGCATACAAAACATGGACAGGTGGCACTAGTGATTTTAGTAATGTTGCAAACTGGAGCGGATCAGGTAGTAGTATTATTATCCCCAGAACAGCTTCTCCTCAACCAATAGTATCAACTTCAACCAGTATCAACCATGCTATCATTGAGGCAGGAGCATCCTTAACCATATCTAGCTCTGGTGATCTAACGGTTGATAATTCATTAATTCTAAAATCATCAGCTGATCCGGCTATTGGAAATGCTAATTTACTCAATGAAGGTACATTAACTACCACAGGAGCCACCGTTATAGCAGAGCAATACTTAAATAGAGTCGGCGTATACACTTCAAGTCCTGTTGCAGGAGCCACACAACAAAGTGCGGGAATATCCGACCGATTATATTACCGTGACGCATCCACTCCTGCTTGGGTTTTAATGGGTGTAAGCGATGAAATATTGGCAGGTGTTGGTTTGTATGCATATGGTAACATTGGGGAAACAGTTGAATTTACAGGTACACTTAACAATGCATCCTCATACTCACAAACAACCTATCGCACAACATCTCCAAATAACTATGGATGGAACTTAATTGGAAATCCTTACCCTTGCAGTATAGATTGGGAAAGTATTTCACTTAATAATATGGATAATGAGTTTTACATTCTAAATAACAACACCGGGATATATGGAACCTATAATGGCAATGGCACCCCGGTATATACGGATGTGGATGCGACAAATCCTAGTCATATTCCATCATGTCATTCTTTTTGGACACAAGTAACAATTGGTCAAAGCAATGGATCTATCATTATTCCTGCTACCGCAAGAGTGAATACACATTATACCTATTTGAAAAATACAACTACATCGTCCCGACAAAACATTAGATTTGCAGGAATTAATGAAGAGAATACTAAAAATGAAATAGTAATTTCATTTACTCCGGATGCCACAGATAAAGACGATGCTTTTGATTCCGAAAAAAAGTTTTCTACAAACAATTCTATCCTACAGTTATATACTACTCATTCTTCAAACGATTATGCTATAGACTCATATAGTGCTATTAATGAAGGGAAATCAATACAATTAGGATATCAGGTTGGAGAAGCAGGTACATATAGAATTGCACTTAAGGAATTATCTAATATAGACGAAAGC
>JBNKGY010000179.1:0-8642 GCA_050290065.1 Marinilabiliaceae bacterium | reverse complement strand
CACCTCCTCAGCCCAATAATTTGCCTCGTGGTTATTTTCTTTAGCAAGCTGATGATTTTTAGCTTGGGCATAGTACATTTCATATAAATTACAGGTGGCATTAGTTGGGAAAAGGATTAATTGGTCAAACGCATCTTTATAGGCATTTGGTATAAAATTATATAGGCGCAATGCATCCAATGTCAGGTTTTTATAGTCCTGATATACTCGCTCAAACTCATTGTAATTTTCTAAACTGAAGGTTTTGCTATTTAATAGCTCAGGAGTGATTCTATGATTGTATTTTGTATAGGTATTAAGAATACGCGCGGCTTCATCTGCATAAGATGCTCCAAATTGTTCATTACACCAATTTACCGTGTGCTGATATAGATTTTTTGAGTTGTATTGAGTAGGATCCCAAGCCATATCCAGGAAAAAACTGATAGGAAATTCCATGGGTTTGAGGTCTCCAACATTTAAAACCCAAATTCGATCCACTCCGTGACTCCATGTCAGGTTCATTTGTTCCCAAATACGTTGAACCTGACTAACATTAATCCACTTGTAACTTCTTGGGTCTCCAACGTAATCAACATGGTAATACATACCATAACCACCTTTATGATTTTTTGCGTTTATTTCAGGTAGTTTTCTTACATTTCCCCAGTTATCATCACACAACAATATAGTCACATCATCCGGTACACGCATTCCTTTGTCGTAATATTCCTGAACTTCTTTGTATAGCGCCCATACTTGAGGTGTTTTTTCTGGTTTTTCTCCAGTAACCTGGTTAATAATTTTTCGCTGGTTTTTAACTATATTCTCTAGTAATTGAATATTTGTACCTTCGGTCATGGCTTCATCTCCATCACCACGCATGCCTACAGTAACAATGGTTTCGTAATTTTTATTGCGCTCCATTCCCTTTCTCCAAAAATCATCCAGAACAGTTTTGTTTTTTGAGTAATCCCATGAGCCGGTACCATATTTATGCCACTCAGCCTGTGCTCTGCCCATAGGTTCGTGATGTGAAGTACTCATAACAATCCCCAATTCATTAGCCATGCGACCATTTTCAGGATCATCGTCAAAGAAGGCTTTACCCCACATAGCAGGCCACATGAAATTTCCACGAAGTCGAAGAATTAATTCAAATACATGTTCATAAAACTGATGGTTAAATCCACCAAACTTTTCCCGTGCCCAACCTCCTAAGGCAGGTTCTTCATCATTAAGGAAGATTCCACGGTATTTTACTTTTGGACTTTTTTGTATTGTAATTTCAGGATTAATGAAAAGAGCATCTTGCTTTTCAACAGGCACATCTGCCCACCAATACCAAGGTGAAACCCCCATTTCCCTCGTTAGGTTCAGCATCGAATAAATCGTTCCTCTTTTATCTGAACCAGCTAAAATTAAGGCCTTTTCTATACCTGGAAATGGATTTTGAATGACCTGAGATATACTAGCCTCCCATTGTCCTTTAATTTGAGAAATATCCAGTTTTCTTTCTGAAATTAATTGATCGATCCATCGGTTTTTACCAATAGTTCCAATTAGTATTATCGTACTATTCCGGGGTAATTTACCTTTAAATAACTGAGGTCTTTCCCCGGTGATCATCTTGATGTCATTCATAAACCATTGCGCCACAGATTCTACACCTTGATAATCCGATTCGTCAATTAAAAGAGGTGAAATATTATTGTTACTATAAAGGTTAAAATATCCGGGTTTGCTCTGAAAACTAACCTTATCATAACAGCTATTTTGCGCATTGATATGACTTTGATTATAAACCAAAATCTGAAGGATGATTAATAGTGCTATTCGTTTAAAAAAGCTTGTGTTTTTCATTTTTATATAAATTCTAAAATATATTCCAAATCGTAAGACCCTGTACATTTTTGAAGATTAAGGGTGCTTTCTATACCCCGGGATACATGTTTGCCTAACCATGTGAATGTATGTTCTGTTCTGTGTATATCATGATTAAGTTATGTCTCCTGAATTTTTAATATGCTATGTCATATATATAGCCACCTTTACAAGCTGAAAATGATTTTCAGTACAGAAGGATTTCAAAAGTAAATAAAGGCTCTAAGGAGGTTTTGTGATTTGAGATATTTAATATTTAAAAAGGGATATATTATAGATTATACACCTCTAAACCTGTTGAAACTGCAATGTTGTAGGTATTATTAATAATTATTATTTCATTATCTCAAATTACAAATAATATACTGATACATTAGCATTAATATAATATGAAGAAGTTTAGCGGACGCTGTTTCGTTTGTATTCTACTGGCGTTGTTCCTGTAAAACGTTTAAATAACCTGTTGAAATAGGTTACATTATTAAATGATAAATTAAAGGCAATTTCTTTAATAGGAATATCACTTACAGTTAGCATAAGTTGCGCTTTCTCAATACGCTTTTGATTAATGAAATTTACCGGAGTATTTTTAAGGTGTTTTTTAAAAATCCTTATGAAATGATCAACTGTAAGGCAACTTTGTTCTGCCAGTTCTGTAATTGATATTTGTTCATGCAAGTGGTTGTTTATGTATTTTAAAATGTTTATTATGCGTTGATCAGATGCTATGGAACGCATTTGAGCATGGGCAATAAATTTAGAAAAGAGCTGTTGAATAATTGCGGTAGTTTCTAACGAAATATAGAAAGGTCGATTTTTACTTGCCTTAATATTTTTCAATAAATTGGATTGATTATCATATTCTTTCGGATCATATTTAAAAAGTTTTCTTTCCGGATTTATTTGGTATATCCTTTCAAAAAGCAATTTGTCCAATTTAATTGAAGGTATTTCAAATGGAAGATCCACCTGTTCGAAATATGAGATGGAATTTGTGTTTTCTTCATATACATGAAGATAGTAGAGCGAAAATTTTCCTTTGCAAAAGTCTGTGTGTACAGTAAAAGGAGGGATTAGATAAAGAAAGCCCGGTTTTAAAATGTGAGAAGTATTTTCGATGGTAACAAAACCTTCTCCTTCGGTAACAAAATATATTCTGGCAAATGGACTAATAATGTTTGTAAAATTCCAATCATTATAATGCTCTGCATGGCCAACATTTAACAGGACTAAACGAAAGTTACCATGTATGTTTATATGTAAATTATTTGGGGACATCGAAATAACTCTAATTTAATTATTCAAATATAGCTTGTATATAAGACGTTTATATAATATTAAATTGTAAAATGTCGAAATTGTACTAAATATGATCGGTAATGTACAATAATAAAGTTTTTTAAGAAACTAACTTTATAAAACTATTAATAATGTGTTAGTAACCTTGCTAATACAAATGTTATCATAGGGTTTTATGCCTTATTTAATATGCGAACTGTAAAAGTAGCTTACTTTAAATATATGTATGATGAATTATAAAAGATATTGTAAAAGCTTAACGCTAAAGGATGATGCTGAATTAATAGAAGCCTATAAAAAAGCACATGCTCCTGGTGCAGCATGGCCCGAAATAACACTTGGGATGAAAGAGGTGGGAATCGTTGATATGGAAATATATCTATTAAATAATCAGTTGTTTATGATAATGGATACTGTACCGGAGTTTGATCATGATAAGGCTATGGCTGAACTGGCACAAAAACCCAGACAAGGAGAATGGGAAGCCTATGTTGCGAAATTTCAAAACTCATCTACGGATTCTACTGCTGCAGAAAAGTGGCAATTGATGAATCGAATATATAAAATGGAGTAGTTAAATATTATAATTTAAATGAAAATTATAGAAAGGAATAAATTCGGAAATACAGGATTGACTGTTCCTCCAATTATTTATGGAACAAGTTACCTCGGTAATTTGTATCAGAATTTATCTTATCAGGATAAAAAAAAATTAGTTGAAGGATGGTTTTTGTGTACTGATAAACCGGTAATTGATTCGGCAGGTAAATATGGTGCAGGATTAGCCCTGGAAATGATTGGTAAACTATTAGGAGAACTGGATATAGATCCATCTGATATTACAATTAGTAATAAACTTGGTTGGTATAGGGTACCATTGACCTCTAAAGAACCAACTTTTGAACCAGGAGTTTGGGCAGATATAGAACATGATGCAGTCCAGAAAATTAGTTATGAAGGCATTTTGGAATGTTGGAGGCAAGGAAATGAGCTGCTTGGAGGTAAGTATAAGGCTAATGTGGTTTCTGTTCATGATCCGGATGAGTATTTATATGCGGCTAAGAATCCGGAAGACAGGAAGAAAAGATTTTCAGATATTAAAGAGGCATATAAAGCTTTGTTTGAACTAAAGGATAAAGGCTTTATTAAAGCTGTTGGTATCGGTTCTAAAGAATGGTTAATAATTAAAGAGCTATATAAATCGGTAAAGTTTGATTGGGTGATGTTTGCTAACTCATTTACCATTATGAGGCATCCGGATGAATTTCTGGATTTTATTGATGTATTGTATGATAATCATGTAGGTGTTATCAATTCAGCAATATTTCATGCCGGATTCTTAACAGGAGGTGAGTTTTTTGATTATAAAATGGTAGATCCAAATACAACAGTAGGATCAAAAATCATAGCTTGGAGAACGCAGTTTAATGAACTTTGCAATAAGCACAATGTTAAGCCAGCTGATGCCTGTATCCAGTTTGCAATTTCTCATCCGGCTATTGTATCTCTGGCATTAAACACAAGTAAAGTGGAAACCATGATCAGGAATGTTGAAGTAATCGCAAAGGAGAGTCCCCGGGTATTCTGGGATGAAATGAAGGACTCTGGGTTGATATCTTCAAATTATAAATATTTATAATAAATTATGTTATGATCGTAGATGCACATCATCACTTCTGGAAATACAATTCCACTGAATATGATTGGATAGATGATACTATGAAATCTATTCGTAAAGATTTTTTGCCGGATGATCTGGAAAAAACTATTGTAACGGCAGGAGTGGATGCCGTTGTTTCGATACAAGCCCGGCAAAGTATTGAAGAAACAGAATGGTTGTTACAATTAGCTGATAAAAATGATTTTATAAAAGGTGTGGTTGGATGGCTGCCAATTATGCATGCCGATTTTAGTTTATACTTAGAAAAGTTTAAAGTCAACAAAAAATTAGTGGGCTTAAGGCATGTAATACAAGGCGAACCTGATGATAAGTTTATTTTAGGAAATATGTTTAACCGCGGAATTGAACAGATATCTGATACTGGATTGGTTTATGATATTCTGGTATTTGAGCGTCATCTTCCATACGTGGTGGAATTTGTGAAAAGGCATCCCGGTCAAGTTTTTGTCATTGACCATATTGCTAAACCTCAAATAAAGAAAGGTCTTTTATCTCCATGGAAAGAACATATGCAATGTTTGGGGAAATTTGATAATGTTTATTGTAAGATTTCAGGAATGGTAACCGAAGCGGATTTTAGAAACTGGAAGGAAGCGGATTTGAGTCCATATTTTAATGTTTTGCTGGATTCTTTTTCACCTGAACGATTAATGTTTGGTTCGGATTGGCCGGTATGCCTGGTTGGAGTAGAATATCAACGTTGGATGCAAATTGTAAAGAAACATATTGACAGTTTATCAAAAGATGAACAAAATTCAATAATGGGTGGGAATGCCATTGAGGCTTATCAGTTGAAATTTTAAAAAATGAATATGAACACAAGATGGTTAGCATTTTTTGTGTCGGCTATGATAATAGAAGAGCTACATTTTGTTGTATGATACTAAATTTAAAGCGATGAAAGCACTAATTATAAAAGAACCAGGGCAAGTGGATGTTATACAAGTAGAAAGTCCAAAGCCTGCTGTTGGTCAGGTTCTACTTAAGGTAAAGTATATTGGGTTCTGTGGTTCGGACCTGACAACATATCTGGGAAAAAACCCAATGGTACAATACCCCCGGATTCCCGGGCATGAGATATCAGCTATCATTGAACAATGCGGAGAGGGAGTGCCTGAAGTATTCAAAAAAGGGAATGCAGTGACAGTTGTTCCATACACAAATTGTGGTCAATGTCCTTCTTGTAAGAGGGGACGTGAATATGCTTGTCAGTTTAATCAGACTTTGGGAGTTCAACGGGATGGAGCTATGTGTGAATTCATTGTTGTACCCTGGCAAAAGTTGTTAATGGATGATGGGCTGAATAGTTTGGAACTGGCTTTAGTTGAGCCGCTTACAGTCGGATTTCATGCGGTTGACAGAGGTAGAGTAACAGATAGTGATACAGTATTGGTTTTTGGTTGCGGTATGATAGGGGTTGGCGCATTGGTAAGATCTGTATTACGTGGAGCAACCGTTATTGCTGTCGATATAGATGATGATAAGTTGGAGGTAGCTAAAGAGTTAGGCGTACATTATACAATTAATTCCATTAAGGAGAATCTTACTCAAAGGTTAAATGAAATTGTGCCCGGAGGTCCGGATGTTATCATTGAAGCAGCAGGAAATCCCCGAACTTATTTAGCTTCAGTTGAGGAAGTTGGTTTTACAGGAAGAGTAGTTTGTATTGGTTATGCTAAGGACGATGTTTCTTTTGCCACCAAGCTGTTTGTTCAAAAGGAATTAGATATTCTGGGATCCCGTAATGCAACAGCAGAAGATTTTAGATCGGTTATTTCTTACCTTAAAAGAAGTGAATTTCCGGTTGATAAAATGATTACTCAAATAGTGAAACCAGATGAAGCAGGTGTTGCTATTCGGAACTGGGCTGATAATCCCGGACAAGTATTTAAGATAGTTTTAGATATGGAATAGTATGGAAGCAAATACTTTAATGTTCTTAAGTAATACTTTTATATTGATGGATTGTTAATTAAATAAATTACGATTATGAAAAAACTTATTTCAATATTTACTTGCATTTTGTTTTTTATTTCTTGCAATAAAGAAACTAAAGAGAAAATGCAAACTGGCAAATTTGAACCCACATGGGAATCTCTACAACAATATAAAACTCCGGAGTGGTTTAACGATGCAAAATTTGGCATATGGGCTCACTGGGGTCCTCAATGTCAGCCAGAAGCCGGAGATTGGTATGCAAGACATATGTACAATCAGGGCCACTGGCAATATAATTATCATTCAGAGAATTATGGACATCCATCTGAATTCGGGTTTAAGGATGTTATAAATGAATGGAAAGCGGAAAAATGGGATCCTGAAAAATTAGTTGCACTATATAAACGCGCTGGTGCCCGCTATTTCTTTGCCATGGGAAACCATCATGACAATATGGATTTATGGAACAGTAAATATCAGGAATGGAATTCCGTTAATGTGGGCCCAAAGAAAGATATTTTAGCCGGTTGGGCTCAGGCAGCAAAGCATAATGATTTACCTTTTGGAGTAAGTATACATTCTGCACATGCCTGGCGTTGGTATGAAAGTGCACAATTAGCAGACAAAGAAGGTAAATACGCCGGAATTCCTTATGATGGCAACTTAACGCAGGCAGATGGAAAAGGAAAAAGGTGGGAAGGCCTTGATCCTCAGAAATTATATGTTCAAAACCATGCTTTGAGTGAGAATAGCGAAAATATTGGTAGTATTCATAAACAGTGGAATTGGGACAATGGTGCAACTCCTCCTTCTGAAGAATACTGTACAGATTTTTACAATCGTTCGGTTGATATGATCAATCAGTTTCATCCCGACCTTATTTATTTTGATGATACTGCATTACCATTATGGCCTGTTAGTAATGTAGGACTTGAAATAGCAGCCCATTATTACAATACCAACATGAAGTTGAATAACGGCGATTTGGATGTTGTATTGTTCGGTAAAATACTTACTGATGATCAAAAAGAATGTATGGTGTGGGATGTTGAGCGAGGAGCCCCTGATGAAATACAGGAAAAACCATGGCAATCCTGTACATGCATTGGAGGATGGCATTACGATAGGAGAATCTACAATAGAGACCAGTATAAATCCTCTAAAACAGTAATGCAAATGCTCGTGGATATTGTAAGTAAAAACGGCAATCTTCTATTAAATATCCCGGTAAGAGGAGACGGTTCAATAGACAAATTAGAATTAAATGTTGTTGATGGTATTACAAAATGGATGGATATAAATAGTGAATGTATTTATGCTACAAGACCATGGCATATATATGGAGAAGGTCCAAAAGCTGAAAGTGCAAATCCGTTAAATGCACAAGGGTTTAACGAAGGAAAAGGAGGCGCATATACATCTAAAGATATCAGATTCACTAAAAAAGGGAATGTATTATATGCTGTGGTAATGGAAGTTCCTGAGAACAATGAAGAAATCATAATTAAGTCATTGGCAAGTAATGGTCAGTATTTCCAAAAAGATTTTGATGAAGTGAAGTTGTTAGGGGGGCAAATTAAATCATTTACTTTTAGCACAAAAGGATTAATGGTTAAATTACCCAATAACCAGAATTTAATTGCTCCAATAGTGTTAAAAATTTACTGATTTTTTTGGAGTAAAGATTTTGATAATTACTAATCGCTACTCATATAAAAAAAAGTGCAAGTGTCTGCTAACCTATTTGATTACGACATAAAATCTGGATTTACTTCATTAATTATTAACCTGAGTTCGATTAAAATTAGCGAGCTCAAAATTCAGTAAATGATTGATTTACAATATAAATTTTTGAGACATA
>JBNKGY010000178.1:0-8696 GCA_050290065.1 Marinilabiliaceae bacterium | reverse complement strand
TTTCAGGCTGGAACATTAGGAGATGAAAAACCAGAAGAGAATGTCGTCTGGAGAGGCTACTATGACTGCGCTCACCTGATATTGAAATATTATGTGCATAAAAAATGGGGAATGAAGCTCCAACAGCCGCAAGAGCATCGTCATTAATAAACTGACCTACAATAATACGATCAACAACATTGTATAATTGTTGAAACAAGTTACCCAACACCATAGGCAGTGCAAAATTGAATATTAGTTTTGCTTCATTTCCAACTGTCAGGTCTTTCATTTATTAATGTTTCCTCTTTAAAAAAAATGATAATTAATATTTAAGGAGTGGCCTTAAATAATGTTCATCACTGAATAACCATAAGTTACAGTGAGTATTTAATGTTTGCTTGATTCTAAAGTAACAACCATAGGTTGAACAAAGGCACAAAACAACGTAATAATTTATTATTAAACAAAAAAAGCCCATGCAATTGCATGGGCTTTAGAATTATTTATTGAGTTTTTTTAATCGATAAAAAACTTGATTACAAACAATATTGCCAATAAATAGCTAATGATAGATATATCCTTGTATTTACCTGTTAACACTTTTAAAATTACATACCCTAACATACCGAATACAATGCCTTCTGCAATTGAAAAAGTAAATGGCATCATTACAATAGTAAGAAATGCAGGAATGGATTCAGTAAAATCAGTTAAGTTAATTTTAGTAATGGAGGTAAACATCATTACGCCAACTAATATTAATGTAGGGGCTGTTGCGGCTGAAGGAATCATTAAAAATACAGGAGCAAAGAAAAGTGCCAGTAAAAATAACACTCCTGTTGTTGCAGAAGTTAATCCGGTTCGTCCACCTTCACCAACTCCAGCAGCGCTTTCCACATAAGTTGTTACGGTTGATGTACCCAATACAGCACCAAAAGTTGTACCTATTGAATCGGCAAAAAGAGCTTGTTTTACCCTTGGTATTTGACCATTTTTATCCAGCATGTTAGCTATTGATGCTACCCCTATAAGTGTTCCAACAGTATCAAACAAGTCAACAAATAAAAATGTTAGCAAAACTAAGATCATATCGATCGAGAAGATTTGATTCCATTCAAATTTTGCAAAAATCGGCGATAATGATGGGGGAGTCATTTCAAAATTGCTAGGTAACTTTGTTAATCCGAATGGAATACCCAAAACTGTACCTACAAATATACCGATTAATAGAGCGCCTTTAACTTTGCGAGCCAATAATGCTCCTGTAATAACAAGTGTAATAATGGCAACAAGGGGAGCTGCATTCGCCTGGATATCTACTATTTTACCCAGACCAACAAGTGTAGCTTGATTATCGATAACTATACCGGCATTTTTAAAACCAATAAGTGCAATAAATAATCCAATACCAACAGATATTGCATGTTTGATATTTATTGGTATTGCTTTGATAATCAGTTCCCTGATGTTGAATGCTGTTAATAAGATAAAGATTATACCTTCAATAAACACAGCTGTAAGTGCAAATTGCCAGGTGTGCCCCATTCCTAAACAAACACTAAAGGCAAAAAAGGCATTTAATCCCATTCCAGGAGCTAAGGCAAATGGTAGTTTTGCTAAAAGTGCCATTACTAAAGTTGCAACAGCAGCAGATAAGGCTGTTGCTGTAAAAACAGCACCTTTATCCATTCCTGTGGCAGACAATATATTTGGATTTACCGCAAGGATATATGCCATAGTCATAAACGTAGTAATACCGGCAATAATCTCAGTACGTACGTTTGTATTATTTTTTTTAAGTTGAAAAAATTTTTCTAGCATAACTTATAATTTAGAAAGTCCATTTAGCGGCTAATGTGGGGTTTACCATTGTGCCTTCATTCACACCAAAGTTGTAGCTGATTTCAATTTCAGTACCAAAAGAAAAGTTTGGATATACATTGTACCAAAGCTGAGGTTCTGTCAAGAATACAAAATCTGCAGTAGTGGCGCTTCCATTGTCCCCAAATACAGTATGTTCTTCTTTCCAAAAGTCGGCAAACCCTGAGAAATACAATTTTCGATTAAAGAAATACATTCCCCATACGCCGGTAATTTGAAATGAAGCATCCTCAATATCTTTAATGTATTTATAGTTTGCCTGTAATGTAAAAACTCTGGAAAAATCATC
Organism: Marinilabiliaceae bacterium; assembly: GCA_050290065.1. GTDB lineage: Bacteria > Bacteroidota > Bacteroidia > Bacteroidales > Marinilabiliaceae > Saccharicrinis. Next base: position 6,544 of record JBNKGY010000178.1, on the reverse strand, counting down.
GTTATTCCATGTGTACTGACCTCCAACTAAATAGGTGCTGTTTATTGAAAAAGCTCCAAATTTATTTCTTAAAAAACCACCATTATATTCTATTCGAGGTTCAAATTTTTGGTTTTCATTCCATTTAAAACTACGGGCTATTTCCCAGTAAGCAAGATCAATGCCGTCAATACCACTGGCATCACTACCATAATCCATATCTACAAAAAAGAAAGTGCTTCCTGATTTATCAGGTTTAAACATTTCTAAAGTAGTTGTAATCATTTTACGATCTTCTCCAAAATCGTAATGTACCTGCAAGTTTTGAGCAAAAGCAGCTTTGCCTATTATAAGCAACACAGCAAATAATAAAAAATTCTTCATTTTAATTAAGTGTTTTTTTTGAATGATTGAATAGGGAGTAAAAATAGTTGAATTTTTAATTATTAATATTCCATTTTATAGGCTTGTTATTTAATACTTGGAATACTTATTGATAAAAGGATTTGTGAAAAAATAAATTTTACAAATATAATATTGGGTAAAAGGAATAATCTATATTTAAGGAGTCATGTTTAAGCCATTTAGTGAGAACTAAATGGTTTCTTTTAGAATATGGTTGTCCGAAACTTTTTTTTCTATCTTTGCCGATGATGACAACAAAATTGAAATATTTAGTTCTTTTTTTGCTGTATGTAAACACAGCAATGGCCCAAATAGGAAGACCTGATGGGCAAATGCCTATGGGAGAAGCAAGGCCTGTTCAAAATGCTGTACCTGATACTTTGATTGATTTAGGAGACAGGATCTGGGCCTGGAAAATGATTGATGATTTTACCCTTGTGGATACTGTTGATGTGGATACAATTACCTCAGGATTCCAAAACTATGATTTGATTTTTAAAGATAGTTTCTCAAATATATATTTGGGAAATAAAGGTTCTGCCTATACTTCAAATTTAATGTCGTATAAATCAGATTTTAATGAGTTTATTTTCATTAATTCGTTATATAAGTACTTTATTCAACCTGAGGATATTTCATTTTATAACACAAAGGTTCCGTATACAAATCTTACATACGTGAATGCAGGCCCCAAAAGAAGATCAGAAGAGAATTTTTCAGGGTTGTTTACTCAGAATATTAATAAAGAATGGAATTTAGGTTTCAAATATAATTTAGTATCCTCAGTGGGAACGTATGAGGCTCAACAAGTTGATAATAGAAATTTTAATTTCTTTTTAAGTTATTATGGAAAGAAATATGGAATGCATACTGTTTTGACCTTCAACAGGATTCGTCACTTGGAAAACGGTGGATTAGATAAAGATGATCATGACCTGATTTTAAACCGCAATGAATCTAACTTTCGTAAAGATGAAGATATTCCGGTTAAATATATGTCAGCTACCAATTCAATTGATAATTATCAATTGTTTTTTAATCAGTCCTTAGGTATTGGGAAAATTAATTTGAATAAAGGTTTACAGATTGCGGATTCTACAGATGTAGATGATGAGTATAAAGAGGAATTGGAATTGCCCATTAGTACTGTATATCACAATCTTCATGTAGGGAGTTATAAAAGAGCATATTCAATTGATGGTTTGGATAGGTACTATGATGACAATAATAGTATTCCATTGTATAATAATGTTTATGGAGATTCACTAAAAACAAGAGATTCAACTCGATATACCTACATCAAAAATACTTTTCAAATCAAGTTTAATGAGGAGGCAAACTCATTATTGAAATTTGGTTTGCGAGTTTATTTAACAAACGAGGTGAAGAATTATAGATTTCAGGTAGCGCCTCAATATTTCACCCAAGATGGAGCCACAAATGTTGTTTATAGACACAATGATACCACATTGGTGAGTTCTACGTTAGGGGGGCAAATATTTAAAAATCTGGGTAAAAATTTATGGTGGAATGCAGGAGGAAAAATTTATTTTCAGGGATATAGAACCGGGGATATTGAATTAACTGGTAATCTGAATTCTTTATATAAAGTATTTAATGACACCGCAGGAGTTTATGGTAAAGGTAAAGTAATGCTTCGCTCAGCTGAATTGTTCCAGGAAAAGTATTTTTCTAATCATTTTATTTGGGATGATCCCCTCAAGCAAGAAAAACAAGTGACTATTGAAGCGGGATTAAATATTCCTACCAGGCGCCTTAAGGTTTCATGGGAATCAAAAGTGATTACAGATTATATTTATTGGAATTATGAAGCTATTCCTGCCCAGTCATCAGAAGTGATAAATGCTTTTCAAGTTACGTTACTAAAGCATTTTAAATTTGGACCTTTTCATAGTAATAATAAGTTGGCCTATCAGTTTAGTAGTCATCAGAAATTATATCCTTTACCTGACTTTACAGGTTATAGCAGTAACTATTTTAACTTTTATTTGGCAAAAAGAGTTTTAAATATGCAAGTCGGATTCGATGTGAAATATCATACAGCATATTATACTCAGGCCTATATGCCCGCAACTGGACAGTTTTATTTGCAAAATGAGATTAAAGTTGGTGATTATCCTTTTATGGATGCTTTTGTAAATTTGCAATTAAAGAGAGCTAGAATATTTATAAAAGTCGACCATTTTAATCAAAAGTTAATGGATAATAACTATTTTTTAACCTTAGGTTATCCACATGCAGGAATGAGAATAAAATGGGGTGTTTCATGGAATTTTTATGACTGATACATATCAGAAAAATACTGCCACTCATCAAAACCTTCTTGTTTAGCAAGTTATTTGACCTATCTTTGTGTCGAAAAGTAAAGTCTTGTTTATGAGAGGAATTACGCTATTATGGTTGCTTTGTTTGTTGTTGATTACTGCTTGTCAGTCTCCTCAAAAGAAGGAATCAGCAAGAGAAGTTGGTCAGGATGTAGAGTTTGATTTGAAAGAAATCAAGGAAAGAGGTAAGCTGGTTGTTGTTACCGATTATAACTCCACTAATTATTTTATTTATAAAGGTAAGCCTATGGGCTATCAACTTGAGTTACTCAATGAATTTTGTAATAATTTGGGACTTAAGCTTGAGGTTATTGTAAGCAATGATGTGGAGACTAATATCGCTGACCTGCGCTCAGGAAAGGTTGATTTAATAGCTCAGAACCTGACAGTTACCCGCGAAAGAAGTCAAATTATACAATTTACTGAGCCACATACATATTCCCGACAAGTATTAGTACAGCGTAAAGCTGAAAAGAACAAAGCTCGATTCGACAAGAGTACCTTTAGTCCTTTAATCAGAAATCAGCTTGATTTGGCAGGAAAGACCATTTATGTTCAAAAGGGATCCTCGTATGTAACCCGCCTGAATAATCTTTCAGACGAAATTGGAGATAGTATAAATGTTGTTGAAGTACCTGACTATGAAGCTGAACAGTTAATTGGTCTTGTTGCAGAAGGTGAAATATTGTATACTATTTGTGATGAGATATTGGCTCGGGTGAATAAAAATTACTACAATAATATTGACATCGAAACTCCAATTAGTTTCCCTCAGAAAATAGCATGGGGTGTTAGGAAATCTTCACCTGATTTACTTCAGGTTGTTAATAATTGGTTGGTTAGGTTTAGAAAATCAGCCAAGTATAATATGATTTATAAAAAGTACTTTTTAAATCGTCGTTCTACGCATATTGTTGACTCAGGATACAATTCATTAAGAGGTGGAGTTGTATCACGATTTGATGATATTATTAAAAGAGAAAGTGAAAATATAAATTGGGATTGGCGTTTAATTGCAGCTCTTATTTATCAGGAATCCAGATTTTTACCTGAAATTAAAAGTTGGGCAGGAGCTCAGGGGTTAATGCAGTTAATGCCTGAAACAGCTAAAAAATTTGGAGTAAAGAACGTGAATTCACCGGAAGAGAATATCCATGGGGGCATTAAGTTATTGAAGTGGCTAGATAAAAGGATGGCTTTAAGAATTGATGATCCGGAAGAACGTTTAAAATTTACTCTGGCATCATATAATGTTGGAATTGGACATGTTTTAGATGCAATGAAGCTGGCCGAAAAAAATGGTAAAAATCCTAAAATATGGGAAGGTAATGTTGATTATTACCTGCTTAATAAATCTAAACCTGTATTTTTTAATGATCCTGTTGTTGAATTTGGATATTGCAGAGGAGAGGAACCGTTTTACTATGTTACTGAAATCCTCGAACGTTACGAACATTATAAGAACCTAATGGAGTAGTATCGTTTGTGTTGATTATGTCAATAAATTCACTTATAATCATGGCGGTAGCACCCCAAATTTTATGATTGTTGATGTTAAAGCAGGGTGCAACTATTTGAACTCCGTTGATAACTTTTTCGTATTGATCTAATGAAAAAGGATCAATTAGCTTACTTAACGGAGCTTCAATAATTGAATGTACTTCAAAGGGGTCGGGTGTAAATACTGGTGTATTATTAGTGAATCCAATATATGGCATTACATTGAAATTGCTGTTAGGTATGTAAATAGATGAGAGTTTTCCTAAAATTTCAATGGAGTCAGGATTTATTCCAATTTCTTCTTCAGTTTCTCTTAATGCGGTATGCTTTAATTTTTTATCCGATAACTCATATTTTCCTCCTGGTAAACTTATTTGGCCGCTATGTGCACCTTTGTATATATGTCGTTGTATGAATGGAATGTAAAGCGTATTATTTTTCGGGTACAATAATATAAGTACACTACTGTTTCTTGAGTTTGATTCATCAGGATGTTTTTTTCCGGTGAACCTTACGTTTGGAAACATTTTTTTATGGGAATTAATGCCAGGTAAAGTTCCGGATAAGCCAATTCGTAGTTTATTTATTGTTTCGATAATCATTATACATCCAATCTTGTTCTTATACATTAAGATAATAAATAAACGTAAAAGTTGCTCTTTTGTTAGGAAAGAATCACAAAAAATGCCGGACGTTTCCAGCATTTTTGTCATTGTCTTGTCTTTAATTTAAACCTTTTGTATAAATACATTTATAGTATAAATAAAAACTATGCCATAATGCATAAATATTTAATAACCTTGAATGATATCTTTGTAATGTATTGATTTGTAGTGAAAAAATACTCACTTATAATTTTCACTAAAAAATTACGTGAAATGCAGGAAATTACGGTATTGTCCGTAATCGAACATTGCATGTACGGTGGGGTACACCTTTAACAATATTGAATATAAATGCATATTTATGCAGTTTCTATTGTTAGTCAAACCGAATGGCTTCAACTGGGGTTATCTTTGTTATTAGATAAGAGGGACCGATCATCATTAGGTATGAAATAACAATAGTGCAAATATTTAAATAGATGATATGAATGGGATTTAAGTAGATAGGTACAGTACTTAGATAATAGTTTTCCGGATCAAGAGCAATGATACCGAAGTGCTTTTGTGCTAAACAAATCATTAATCCAATAATATTACCTATAATTATTCCTTTGGTAATAATATAGGTTGCCAGGTATAAAAATACTTTTCTAATATTCCAATTTTGCTTTCCTATAGCTTTAAGAATACCAATCATTGCTGTTCTTTCCAGTATAATAATAAGTAGTCCTGATATCATATTAAACCCGGCTACCAGAATAATAAGTACCAGAATTACTACAACATTATTATCTAATAAATCCAACCAACCGAAAATTTGAGGTTGTTGCTGTGCAATATTTGTTGTACGCAACAAGCCTCCATCGGCAGATATTCGTGAAGCTGCCAAAATATCAATTTGCCTTGAAAGGGGAATCATCTGATCGAAATCATTTAAAGTAATTTCGTATCCGGTAATTTGATTGTCGTTCCAGTTATTTAATTTGCTAATTTGCCTGATATCAGAAAAAATGAATAATTTATCAAATTCGGGAAGGTGAGAATCATAGATGGCTGAAATTACAAAGTTACGAGCACGGATTTTCTTCTGAAAAAAATATGTAGGCACTTTGTCTCCGATGTTTAATTGAAGAAGGTTGGCCAGCGTGCTTGAGATAATGATATCGTTTGAAGTTTTATCACTTTTATAGTCCGGAATACTACCTTTTTCAATGATGCCACTGAGATAACTCCAGTCATAATCCTTACCAATACCTTTAACAATGATTCCCTGAATATTATTTTCCGTCTTAATTAATCCTGTTTTAGTTGCAAATTCCTGAACTTTTTTAACCTCGTCTAAAGCCTGTATTTGACTGACAAATAGTGAATCGCGTTCAATTGGATTTGTTTCAAATGAGGAATTATAGTCATAGTTTATTACCTGTATATGAGATCCGAAACCAACAATTTTATCTCTTATTTCTCTTTTAAATCCGGTGCCAATGGATAGTGATAGGATCATTACAACCATTCCTATGGAAATTCCAATTGTAGCGACCTTAATCACCGGGCCAGCCAGTTTTTTACCGGTAACTTCACCTTTGCGGATTTTGTTTGCTATATACAGGTTTAAATTCAATGTTGTTTGAGTTTAGATCATAAAAAACGCCCTAAAGATAATGATTACCTTAATAACCTGAGTTCGATTAAAATTAGCGAGCTCAAAAT
>JBNKGY010000177.1:0-8808 GCA_050290065.1 Marinilabiliaceae bacterium | reverse complement strand
CGCATAAAAACTATCATACTCCGCAAAATGAGTACCTTCATCTTTAATAAAGATGTTTTTTGAAGCTTGCGCACTAGCTCCACTTAATCGTTCTGTATAGTCGCAACCAGTTACCTCTATTGAATCATTAAAAACTTCTTTGAATTCATCAATAGCGTCAACAATAACTTTGCTTGATGTGTTTTTAAATGCATTTACTTTATCCGATGCTAATGGAGCAGTTCGTTTTATGTCCCCAATTTGACTTATGATAGCTTCTTTAAATTGAGCTACGAATCCTGAATAGCTATTCTTTGGCTTGTTAAAGCCAATTGGATTATTAGTGACATCTTCATTAATTTCTAATTCGGCTAATAAGGTTTTGTCTTTTAACATTTGACTTAAACTCTTCTCAAAAAATGGCAGGTTGGTTCGCCACATATTTAATTTGTATACCTCTTTAGGGAGTATTGGTAATTCTTTCTGAAACTGATATTTCCTAATGAAAAGTATAGTTATATAGTTACAAATCCAATCCGTAATTTGCTTACTATTACCTAAGTTGTTTAATCCAGGGAAATAATAACGCATATCAAATGGTAGATTATCTATACTTGAATCATTAGCAAAGTGCATAAACCATGTAAAAATATCTGTCATGTTTTTAGGGAGCAATACACTTTCGCTTGGTGTTGTTTGTGAAAACTCAAACATATACTTTATTAAAGCGTAGTGTTTTTTGTATAAAACTAAACCTCCTAAAGCATAGTGAAACTCAAGAAACTGTTTGCGTTCCTTGTTTCTTTTAGAAACGATTGTCTTTACATTTTTTTGTTCCTCTTCTGTTTCTGCCTTAAAACTGTACTCGAAAATTTCTCTTAACCTATGGCTGAAATATTGATTAGAATTACTCCAAAATATTTCAACTAACCCAGGTTTGTTGCACACTGTATACAGATTATGCCACAAGTTTTGATACGTTTCTTTGGAGACAGGGATCTCCCTCATATCATCACCTAATAGCCATAAGCCACTAACTGCCCTGTGTTGAATTCCTCCTAGCTTCCTATTATCTATGTTTGCTGCAGCTTCACATATTTTATTTGTTATATCGTATATATCACTAATATATATAATTGGAGTTTCGCCAATATTTTTTTCTCTGAACTCATTTAGCGTTTTATAATAAAAACCTAACAATGTTTCTTGTAAATGAGGGTTTTGATTTTCAAAAGCATAAATGGACATTTCATTGATAGCCTTCAGGTGGTAGGAATCGGGGTCGTCTTTTCCCTTTAGGCTATATTGTTTAATCATATGCTTCAATAGTTTTTTAGCTTGACCATTGTATAGTACAATTTTGTCTCCCCACTTAAAGAAGAGTATTATTAAAATAGAGGTCAATAAAAGAACTAAGTATTCGGCAGAGTTATTAATAAACCAGTTATCCCAACCAAATGGAGGAGGGAAACTAAAGATTAACAGAATAAAAGAACATAAGGCAGCATAAAGGCTCAACCGAAACCAAGATATTGAATATTGTTTTTTGCCCCACCAAAGTCTATACTTTATCGTACGTTGCGGAAATTCTGTTTCAAAAATAACAGGGATGTATTGCGAATTATATTTATCTCCAATCTTACTAATGTTATTAGCTATAAAAGGATACGAGATACTTAATACCGCAATAATAATTGCAGCACAGATTTCGATGATATATTGAGGTGTAAAGTCCATACCCTAATAAAAATTTATTTTTCCAGTTACCCCACTATCTATCAACACCGATTTGTATTCTTTTAATTTCTCTTTTTGTGATTGCTGCAATCCAATATATTTTCCTAAAGCTTGTTCACTTGACTGTATTCCCATAATTAATTCCAAATATTTGCTGTCTGTGAATTATAAACATTGACCTTACATGCAAATTTGTTTTCGATTCGTTTTACATGTTCTAAATCATCTGGACTATAGACACCGATATAAATACTAAATAATTTCCCACCTGTTTGAGGATTAAATTTAGTAGCCTTATTTAATGCATCTATTATATGTTCATCATATTCTCCAAAATTGAATCCAAAGGCAACAAGCGACCCGTTAATACTGCATAAATTATCATAGCAATAGGTGAGGTATTTATTGTGCGATATGAGCTAATTTATCATTGCCATCACCAGCTGTAACGAAAATAGGGTATTCATGGCTTCTCATTCTTTCTTTGATATTCCCTAATAGGTAATGATGTGTATCATATTGTTCTTTCTCTATTTCGATATTCGTATCAAACAACGGGAGAGCTCCATGCACATAAAACACATTCTGATTGGATTTATTACTTCCCCAATATAATTCCTCAGACCATTCTCCTTCTTCTCCCTTTTTGAGTTCTTCAGGATTAAGTAAAACTCTGCCAAACCCATCTATCGAAACCGATGCATCATTTCTCATCAACACCCAATAGAGAAGCAAATCATAATTTGTGGAAAAGATATTACCATCTTTATTTAAGTACTGACTCAAGAAATTAAAACACGCTTTACTTTTTTCTCTTTCTATTTCAAAAACATGCTCAGGATGTAGCTCACTAACAGCATCAATCAAACTCTTTTGTATGGTTTTGTGTGCTTTCTTAAGTTTTTTGATCAGTTTTGGTTCAGCATCAAAAGCTTTGGCGACATCAATAAAAGAATCAAGCTGACGCATTATTTGCTCGAAGTTTTTAGTGTTTATCACGCCAAAAAGTTTTTCTAACAATGGGTCATCGAGTTTTTCTATAAAATCATACAATTTGTTGTATGAAAATATCTCATGATTATAAGCAATACTAAAACCATTGCCCATAAGAAGATGTATAGGTTTGTTACGTTTTGATAGCTTATCAATTACTGACTGATAAGTCGGTAAATCCTCAAATTGTATATTGCCTATATTACTCATACCCTAACACACTTTTATTTTACCAGTTACAGCACTATCGATTAATGTGGTTTTGTATTCTTTTAATTTCTCATTCATAAGTCTTGAACTATGATTTTATTTGATTTTTTGATGGACTTTGATTTTTGCTTTTCGGCTTCATGACCCTTTTAAATTGAAGCGATGTATTTCCAAAATTAATGAGTAAGCCTATTTCCATTTCATATGCTTCAAGGTAGTTAATAGCTTGTGCTAGATGCACATCTTCCAACTCCTTTACAGCTTTAATTTCAACCATAATTTTATCGGCAACAAAAAAATCAACACGGCGTTGCCCAATTGGATAACCCTTATAGCTTAAATCCATTTCCTTTTCGCGTTCATGCTCTAAACCCTGCATATTCATTTCTATGGATAAAGCTCGTTGATAAACCACCTCTTGAAATCCATTGCCTAAATATTTATGTACCTCCATAGCTGCACCTATAATCTTTCCCGTAAGCTCAGAATCTTTATATTCCGTTTTAATCATGACAATATTTTTTATTAATCATAGTTTTCTGAGTCATCAGTTCAAATCATAGTTCAAGACACTTTTATCTGCCCAGTTACCGCACTATCTATCAACGTGGCTTTGTATTCCTTCAATTTCTCTATCTGCTTTTCCTGTAATGCAATGGCTTTGTCTATTTTGGTGGATTGGGTTTCGATGTAGCTAACAATTTGTTTTTGCTCTTCAATAGTTGGAGTAATAATAAAAGTTTCGCCTAATTCTTCTGCATTCAAATGTGGTTGAGCAGCTCGCATCCTCAATAAATATAACTGGTTATAAAGCACATATTGGGAAAGAAGTGCATAACTAACAAACAACGGATTAATATTTTTTGGTGTAAAAACCATATCATAACCTGCTATTGAGTTTTGATATTCTTTGGTTACAATTGCTGAATCGCCAGTATAAGCACCACTTCTTACTATAATTATTTCATCTTTTTTTAGTTCTGGCTTTCTATCCCATGGAATATCATCAGGGTCTACATAAATCAATCCTTTTTCTACAATTTTCCCTCTCTCAACATTTGTGGCACGAATAATTGGCAAACCGCCATCTAACTCTTTTGGAGGTTGTCCCAACCCATACCTAATTTTACCAAGAAATTTCAATCTATTAATTACCCACCCCTCAGGAATCTCCCCAATCCATTCCACGCCGCTGTCTTTCATTTTGGCGTTGGGGTCTAAACCTTTGGTTACCGCATTTTGAATAATGATTTGCTTGCGTTCTTTGAGCAGGGCAATCATTTTTTCTTTTTGGGCAATGGCGGTGTCTATTTTGGCGGTTTTGTTGTCGAGGAAGTTGGCAATGGCGGTTTGTTCTTGGATTGGAGGAATAGGTATCTTAATGTTTTTCATTTCATCGTACCTAGTTGTCCATAAATCAGCAACAATTCCGTGCCCATTTCTATAAAACTCTTCAATAAACGAATATCCTTTTAAAAGATAATTTGTATAAGCTCGTTTACAGTTTTTTGGCTTCATCACAATATTTATCAGAGAAACTGAACCATCTTCGTTTGCAATACCGCTCGAACCTTTTCGGTCAGAACGGCTATTTATTACGAAATCACCTTCTTTTACTAGTTTCCTATTGTCTCCATCATTTGATTTAGCTGCGTTAGCCAATTGAGGTAGTATACCTTGTTTAGTTACAGATAATGGAGCATATTCTTTATCTGAGACTTTTGTTTTTCTTTCCGTAAAATGCGTACCCAACCTTTTAGCCTCCCAGTGCTCTGGGACTGCACCTAACCATTTAACACCTGAATCCTTGTAAGCTTCGTATTTTTTATAATTCAACTTCATAGCTTCCATTAATCCAGATTTAAAATATCCATAACCAAACCTTCGTTCTCTTTCTCTAAATCCAGAATTTCAGTACTTACTTCTTCAATGCTTCGTAAAGGCTTGTGCTGATAGAAATATTTATTAAAGCTTATTTCGTAACCAATCTTGGTTTTTTCAAGGTCAATCCATGCTTCCTCTACATGTGGTTTTACTTCTTGTAAAAAGTAATTGTAGATATTCTCTTTTAACGGTACGTTTTCGTAATCGCGGAGGTCGCTTTCTGTTTCGTAAATAGTGTACTCGTTCTTTTTAGCTGTTGGGTAGTAGCCGTAATCGGGTAATTGTTCTGCGGTGCAATCTAAGCGGTGCAGAAATTCTTCCAGTTTATCATCTTTAAACTTCTGCGTTTTCTTAATTACTTTATCGGCTGTTCCGTCATACCAACTTACGGCAGCATAAATTAGGTTTCTCTCAGAACCTGATAGTTGCGATTTTTGTGCTTTTAATTCTGCTTCAACTATTTTTTGAAAATCGTTGAAATTAGAATACACATCGGAACCAATTGTATTTAAAAGATGTTGGGCAATATCGAGAATGGCTTTTTGTTTTGTCCAAGTAGTAGCCGCAACCAAAGCTTTACGCTTTTTAGCATTTAAATCTATATCATTTTGCTCACACCATTCCAGAATATCTTTTTCCAAATCTTTCAAGTTGGTGTAGACCTTATCACCATAGGTATCGAAAGCCCATTGCATAGGTTCTTTCAGGGTTTTATCATAACGAAGGTCGGCAATACGTTCTTGGGTAAACTGTGCTTTTAACCGTTTAGGTCGTTCAATGGTTACTTTGTAGTATCCAAAGTCGGCATTATCGAAAATTTGTGTAGCAAGGTCGCTTTCTTCTTTGCGTTCAATATTTTCGAAATTACTGTAGGCAGCCATTATCTCCTGAATGTGCTCAGGCTTCAGCTCACAATTTTTAGCACCTAAGTTTTTACGCAGCTTGGCAAAACGTTGTCCTGCGTCAATCAACTGTACTTTACCTTTACGATTTTCAGGTTTGTTGTTGCTTAGCAGCCATATATAAGTAGTGATACCTGTATTATAAAAAAGGTTGTTGGGTAATTGAATGATAGCAGAAAGTAAATCGTTTTCAATGATATAACGGCGAATGTTACTTTCGCCACCACCTGCATCGCCAGTAAACAAACTAGAGCCATTATGTACCGAAGCTATACGTGAACCTTGTGGACTTTGCTTTAGGGATTTCATTTTAGAAACCATTTCCATTAAGAAAAGCAATTGCCCATCGGAAGAACGAGGAACAGCATCTGCATCGTCTTCTACGCCCCAATAATCTTTTAAACGAACAGTAAAACGAGGGTCGATAATGTCTTTGCCATCTTTGATGTATTTCTGCTCCGAAGCCCACGATTTACCATAGGGCGGATTAGAAAGCATAAAATCGAAATGATTACCCGAAAATTCATCAATTGATAAGGTTGAACCATTTCTAATATTTTTTGGGTCATTCCCTTTTATCATCATATCGGACTTACAGATTGCATAAGTCTCGTCATTTATTTCTTTCCCATAGAGATACACATCACCCATAGCTTTAATTTCGCCCTCTTCGTCTTTAATGAAGTTCTGCGATTCGGTAAGCATACCACCCGAACCACAAGCAGGGTCGTAAATGGTCATTACTGGCGGTAGGTTATCTTTTATCGGGTCGAAAATAATATGCGTCATCAGGTCGATTACTTCGCGGGGAGTAAAGTGTTCTCCTGCTTCTTCATTATTCTCTTCGTTGAATCGACGGATGAGCTCCTCAAATACATAACCCATTCCTAAATTAGAAAGCGGTGGAAGTTTTCTTCCATCGGGGTCTTCTTTTTCAAAAGGAGTCAGGTTTATATTTGATGAAGTAAATTTTTCGAGTACATCAAGTAGCACGTCTTTATCAGCCATGTGCTTAATCTGTGCCTGTAATTTGAATTTGTCTACAATCTCTTTAACGTTATCGCTAAATCCATTCAGATATTCCTGAAAGTTTACCTGTAAAAGCTGTTGGCTATTGGTTGCTGTATCTTTCAGTCGTTGTAAAGTCCACTTGCTGGTATTGTAGAAAACATATTTTGAAGCGGCTTGTAAAGCAGTTCCGTCTAGTTCGGTTAGTTCCATTTCCTCGCGTTGGAAACGAACTTCTTCCATTACTTCTTTCTTTGTTTCTTCTAATAGTACATCAAGTCTGCGTAAAACCACCATTGGTAATATCACATCCCGATATTTTCCTCTAACGTAAACATCTCTCAAACAATCATCAGCTATTGACCAGATGAAGGAAACTAATTTATTGTGTACTGCTGTGTTCATAATATTATAATTTCTTATTCTATTTATTTTAGTTGCATTCAATATTTTCTATCCAAATTCCTTTCATTGATAGATAGTGTCCTTAGGTGTCAGCACCTGCATATTCACCCTCACCAGCTACAAGTTTAGCATAATGCTCTTCAAATGCATCGGAGATATATTTTAAAAATATTAAGCGCAATACAATATGATTGTATTCGACGGTATCTATATTTTTACGTAATTTATCAGCGGTAGTCCATAATTTTTTCGAGCGATTCGTTTGCTCCGTTGGTGTTATTTTTCGCCATTATTTTTAATATGTATTACTTTTTCTTTGTTTTATTCAGTTGTAAAGCAAACATTCCACTTACCTAAGCGCAAAATTAATTGGCACAACATAACTTACCTTTACAGCCTTTCCGTTTTGTACACCAGGTTTCCAATAAGTCAACAGCTTCACAACTCTTTGGGCTTCTTTCATAAAAATGGGTGATTCTTTACAAATGGGGTATACATCAACAATATCGCCTTTCTCGTCAATGATAAATTGTACATATACTCTACCACTAATTCCATTTTCCTGTGCAGCGATCGGATATCTTGTATTTTTAGCTATAATCTTTCTTAATTCAGATGCTCCTCCTGGAAACATAGGCATTTCATCCACCACATAATAAACTGATAAGGATTTGGCATTCTTTATTAGTTTTTGTTCATCTCCATAAATAATATAAATGGAGTCTTTTATTGTAGCTTTAATCTCACCTTTTTCTTTATCATAGTAAATCGAACTAAAATATTTATCCGCTATTAATTCACCTTTTTTATTAATTAAACCATAGACATATTTATTACGCCCATATTTTGTAGTATCTGAATTCGACTTCAAAACTTGAGCATATTCACCCTTAAAATCTGTGGCAATTTCAAACTGAGGTGGTAATACAAACTCTCCTTTTTTATTGATATATCCATACTTATCACCAAGAGATGCGTATGCCAATCCATTTGAAAAAGATCCTGCGTTATTAAATTTAAAATCAATCATTTGATTCCCTTGCCTATCGATATATCCAAATTTTAAGTCTTTTTCTACAAGGGCGAACCCTTCACTAAACGATTCTGAAAATGAAAAAGGTTCAACCTTCTTATTTACTTTTCCTTTTTTATTTAGCAGGTAATAATATCCTTTTTTGAATTTAAAATCTTGACAATCACTTGTCTTCCGAGCTTCTATTAAGCAAGTTGAAAGACTAATTAATAAAACTAAAGAAGTAATTCTTTTTATGATATAATTTAGCATTAACATATGTAGTTATTTTTAGGTCGGCTAAAGATAGTAATTATGAATATGTAAAAAGCACATAAATGCATCAAAAAGAAAAACCCCATCTTTCAACGTTTTGAAAAATGGGGCGTGATTAATTGGTTGCTTGTGATTATTGAAATAAAGATTTAAAAAATTACTGTGCAAACCTTATCATAATCAACGCTTTTATAGGCAACTAGATGTAAGTAGAAACCGCTAAATCTAATGTTGTAAGTAAACTCTTCAGTGTTGGATTCTTTTTAATGAAACATTCAATCAATGCATCAGGACTTCGTTTGTACTTTTCCTTTTTAATAGATACTAACCTGAGTTCGATATAAAATTAATGGCTCAAATCGCTTATAAATATTGAGTTTCAAGGAATGTTTGCGAAAGCAT
>JBNKGY010000176.1:0-8829 GCA_050290065.1 Marinilabiliaceae bacterium | reverse complement strand
AATATTTTCGGTTACTAAATCAGGAACTTATTATTTAGAATCTGAAGTAAAAGCTGGTGGTTGTAGTTTGGGAGATAGTATGGTTGTGGAATTTCAATTGCCTGAAGTTGACCTTGGAAATGACACTATTTTGTGTGGAAGCTCTGAACTAACATATATCTTGTCAGATACATATTCAAAATATGAGTGGAGTAATGGAGATATGGATCATCAAACAAATGTATCAGCAGATGTGGTTGGCGATATTTCTTTAGATGTTACTGTTACTGACGAAATCGGTTGTGTAAATCAGGATACTGTAAATATAACAATTGCTAATATCCCTACTATAAATCTGGATAAAACGGAAGTGTGTTTAGGAACTTCTGTGGTTAATACAACTGATTTTGTTCGTTATGAGTGGGTTTATAACGGAAATATTCTAAATGCTATTGCTACACAAAACTGGATAACACCGCAACAATCCGGTATATATACTATTACTGGTTGGACCGCAGAAGGATGTTCTGTTACAGAAAATATTAGTATTACGGTGGATTCTTTACCGGAGTTTAGCCTTGAAGATCAAAGTGCTTGTGAGGGTGAAGCAACGATTATAAACGGACCTCCCGGCTATTCTTCTTATGAATGGAGTACAGGTGAGACTACACAAAATATTGAATTAGATTCAGATACGGACTATTGGTTAGAAATTACAGATGTTAATGGATGTCATGCACAGAATAGTGCTTCATTAATCTATCATAAACCTGCGTTATTGGATTTAGGACCGGATAAAAATGAATGTATTGGTGCTAATATCATGATTTCAGGGGATGCTTCATTGGAAAACTTTTCGTGGACTTTTACTCCTTCAAATTCACCAGATAATGAATCTAGTCTTAATCCAACACCGGAATATGCCATTCCGATTCGCAATGCGGATACATCACACAATGGAATATATAGGGCAATGGCTACAGATATAAATGGGTGTTCAGTTCAGGATGAAGTTGAAGTAAATATATTTGAAGCCAATCCTCCTGAATTGTCTCTTACTGAAAATCTTTGTGAAGGAGATGAAGTTGATATTATTGCTTCTGAAGGTTATGATACTTATTCATGGTATCTTGATGGTACACTTATGTCAGCATCAGATAATCTTAATCAGTTAGCAGATGTTTCTGTAGAGGGCTTGTATAGGGTGGAAGCCACTTTGGGGGCTTGTACCATTAGTTCTGAAATTCAAGTTGCAAGTCATTCGCTTCCATCAGTCCAATTGCCAGAAGATTTTACAGTTTGTGAAGGTTTCCCAAGAGAATTGACATTAGAAAGTTTCACTTCAAATAATGGTTCATCATTCGAGTATTTGTATTGGAATGATAATAAAGACTTGAAATATAGTAATTGGGAAACGGCGTCATTAGCGGTTTTTGCAGGAGGAAGTTATAGTGTTACAGCTGTTGATGCTTATGGATGTAAAACAAGTGATCAGATAGTAATTACTTCTTTTATACCAGAGGAGTTTGATTTGGGTCAACCACAAAGTTTCTGTTCAGGTGAAACCATCTTATTGGAGAATCCTGTGAAAGGGGCACAAGATTTTAAATGGTTCAAGTTGAGTTCATCGGAGAATACATTACTTGCAGAAAACTCATCCATAGAAATAACTGAAGCCGGAAGCTACAGGCTTGAGGTATTGGATACTCACGGTTGTGAAGTCAGTGATCAGGTGGATGTCAATGAAAACACCCTTCCAGAAATTAACATTGCCGGAGATAATATAAGTTGCGGAGAAACCACATTATACGCAAATTCTGCAGATGAAAATTTAACATATCAATGGAACGGAACATCAGGACTCAATTCGAAAGAGCTGGTTGCTGATCAATCAGGAACCTATTCAGTACAAGTATGGAATAATAACGGTTGTATGGCAGAAGACAGTATGGATGTAATCGTTCATACATTGCCTTCATTTTCATTGGATGCGCAATCTGTTTGTGAAGGAGAAAATATAACCATTGCAGGACCAGAAGATTATGTTTCGTATTTATGGAGTACCGGTGCCACAACCAGGGATATTGAATTAAGTAATACCCCTGATTATTGGCTGGAGGTAACAGATGTAAATGGATGTAAAGCCAAGGCATCATCATCTATTGATTACATCAAACCGATAGCCATAAATTTAGGAGAAGACAGGGATGAATGTGAGGGCAATACCATCACATTAAAAGGAGATCAACAACATACTTCCTGGGTTTGGAGTTTTACATCGTCGTCTACCCTGCAATCCACGGCATTAAATTCTTCGGTGGCTAATGAGTTTGAAATTAGCAATGGAACACCCAATGACAATGGCATATATTCCGTTCAGGTGCAGGATGTAAACGGGTGTTTAGTTTCAGATGATGTGAGGGTCACTTTTTATTCAGCAGAATCCCCTTCGTTGTTAACCACAAAAGCCTTATGTGAAGGAGATTCTATTGATATCTATGCTTCGGAAGGATATGATTCTTATAAATGGTACCTGAATAATCAGGAATTACTGGCAAATGCCAATCAGTCCATACTATCGGATGTTCATGAGGAAGGTGTTTACAGGGTGGAGGCTACTCTCGGTGCTTGTGTCATAAGTAATGAAGTTGAAGTTGTAAAACGTGGTTTACCCCATGTTCAATTAGCTGATAATCTAACCATATGTAATGGGGTAGAAACCTTGTTGCAGGTTGAGGATTATCAAAGTGAAGGCGGTTCATTGGATTATTTATACTGGAATGGTAATGATGAAAAGCGCTTTAGTGACTGGCACAATGCTTCATTAAGGGTGAGTGAAACCGGAAGATACACGGTAACTGCGATGGATGAGTTTGGTTGTGAATCATCAGATTATGTTGAGGTTTCAGAATTTAAAGAACCGGACTTGTTAACCGGTGACAGGAGCGTTTGTAAGAACGATCTGTTAACACTGAATATCGATGAGGGGTATAGTACTTATGAATGGAGTAATGGAGATCGGGATCATGAAACGCTGGTAAAAACTAGTAATGCCGGTTTAATGCAATTAGGTGTTACAGTTACAAATGCTCAAGGTTGTATAATCAGTGATTCCATTGATATAATGGTAAATGACATTCCTTCCATCATCCTTGACAAAGAGGAAACCTGTAAGGGACAGGTAATAACGAATATTACTGACTTCAATAAATATGAATGGGAATTCAAAGGAGAAAAATTAAATACCGTAGAATCACAAAACTGGATTACACCCCAGGAGAGTGGTATATACACAATAACAGGTTACACTTCAGAGGGATGTGTAGTTAGTGGTAATGTTGCTGTTACTGTACATGCCTTACCCGATATTCATTTAAACGAGCAAATAGCCTGTGCCGGATCAACAGTTCAAATTAACGGGCCCACCGGATTTTCTTCATACCAATGGAGTACAGGTGAAACCAACCAGCATATCGAGTTAAATACGGCCACTGATTATTGGGTAGAAGTAACAGATGCCAATGGATGTAAAGGAATAGCCGAAGCCTCGTTGAGCTATATTCAACCGATGAACCTGGATTTAGGTCCAGATAAAAAAGAGTGTGCGGGAGTTGGAATTCGTTTAAGCGGTAATGCTTCATTTACCAATTATAACTGGAGTTTTGAACCAGCATCCAATCCCGGAGCTTCAATCTCCATCAACCCTGAAATTGCATATGAATATGAAGAAAGCAATGCCGTAGAATCACAAAGTGGTATTTATCGGGTAGAGGCCAGGGATGTAAATGGATGTCCGGTGTCAGATGAAGTTTCAATTTCAATTTATAACCTGGCACCACCAGAATTATCTACGGAAGAAATACTTTGTCATGGTACTTCAATTGAAATCATGGCAACCGAAGGGTATGATTCTTATACCTGGTATCGAAACGGAACGCACCTGGAGTCATCAGATAATCAGGTATATCTGACAGGAGTCAGTCAGGCCGGGATATATCGCTTAGAAACCACTTTGTCTTCATGTTCAAGTTCCCGTCAAATAGAAGTAGTGGAACGCAGTTTACCCACCATCACGTTAAGTGGTAATTCATTGCTTTGTGACGGGGAAGAGAGTCGTATTACTATCAACAATTATACATCGCCGGAAGGTACAGCATTCGAGTATTTATATTGGAATGATGATGATATATTACGGTATAGTAACTGGCAAACTGCTGCATTGGTAATTAATACGGCAGATACTTACAATGCTACTGTGGTGGATATCAATGGTTGTTCATACACTGACTCCATTGTTATTGATAATGTTTCTCCATCAACTCTTGAATTGGGAAATCCAATTCAAATATGTAAGAATGAAAAAGTACTTCTGGACAATCCGGAATCTAATACTCAAAGTTATCAATGGTATCAGGTAAAAGGTGATTCCGAAGAATTACAAATTACAGATATGCCTTTGGAGGTTAGTGAATCAGGGATTTATAGGTTGCAGATTCAAGATGTAAATGGTTGTTTGACTCAGGATGATATTTCTGTAAATGTTATGCCCCTTCCTGAAATTAAATTTACTGGCGATATTGAATCTTGTGTCTCAACAGCACTTACTGTTAATGCAGATAGTTATGGTTCAACCTTTCAATGGAATAA
Source organism: Marinilabiliaceae bacterium (assembly GCA_050290065.1). Lineage (GTDB taxonomy): Bacteria > Bacteroidota > Bacteroidia > Bacteroidales > Marinilabiliaceae > Saccharicrinis. The sequence continues at coordinate 4,203 of JBNKGY010000176.1, read as the reverse complement.
CAATCCTACCCTGAACTCCAATACTATTACTGTAGAAAAATCAGGAGTTTATCATATTGATGTGCAGGATGAATATGGCTGTCGTAATTCAGATAGCATTACGGTTACTATTCATGGCCTATCTGATTTTGTATTGGAGAATGATACTGTTTGTGCAGGTGAATCAGGAGTGTTATCAGGTCCTGAGGATTCCGGTATGGAATATCTGTGGAGTACAGGTCAGAAAACGGCATCCATAGAAGCTTCTCAAGGGAGTTACTCTCTTTTAGTAACAGATAAAAATGGATGCCAGTTAACAAAAGAGGCAACTGTTGTGTGGAGAGAAGTGCCAAATGTTGATTTAGGACCAGACGTAATTATTTGCCCTCTTGAAAACTGGATGCTAGATGCCGGTTCGGGTTACACTTCCTACTCGTGGCATAATGGTGCAAAATCATCTAATATTATTGCCAATCTGTTAGATACAGTAAATACCGTGGTAGTTACAGATCAATTTGGCTGTAATGGTTTCGACAGTCAAACAGTCAAATATAAATCGACTCCGGAAATGGAATTATGCTCTGACACCTCAGTGTGTGAATATGAAGAGTTAGTGCTGGATCCGGGATTCGGATTTTTATCATACTTATGGAATGATGGAGATGTGGTACAGCGTAAAATTATTGATTCTCCTGGGACTTATTGGGTTGAGGTTTCAGATGGATGTTTTATGTTCAGAGATACAGCTCAGGTATTATTATATGAAACCCCAATAATAGCTCACATGGATACAAGTATGTATGCTCAGCTTGTGGTGTTAGGAGAAGGAGGAACAGAACCTTATAGTTATATGCTGGATGATGGTTTTCCACAAGAGGAAAACATATTTAAAAACTTGAGAAATGGTGAACATGAGATTGTTGTAGAAGATATGAATGGATGTATGGCAAGCACTATCATTCAATTAAATAATAACCTGGAGATTGAGGTTCCTGATTTCTTTACGCCCAATGATGATGGTGTAAATGATAGATGGGTAATAGCAGGTATTGAAAGGTTTCCGGATAGTTACATACGAATTTTCGATAGATATGGAAAACTTCTTATAAAATACAGAGCTTCAGATCCGGGCTGGGATGGAAGGTATTTAGGAAGAAATGTGTCAACAGATGATTATTGGTATGTAATAGATAGATTACCATTTAACAGATCTCTGAAAGGTCATTTTACATTAATGAGAAAGTAATTGATTATTCCGGGTTGGAATTAGAAAATATACAATTTATGTCATTAGAGGAAGGTGTTATGACAATAAAAAAAATGATAATATTTCTATTGCTCGTTATTGCAGGATTGGATGTTAGTGCTCAGAAATACTATATTTCAAATTTATATACTTATGATATTTTTTTAATGAATCCTGCCAATGCCGGAAACGATAAAACGTGTCATTCTTTTGGTGTGTTTTATCAAAATCAATGGTTGGGTATGGCAGAATCTCCTACAACTCAAATAATTACAGCTCAAGGGCCTCTACATGGCAATTTAGGCTTTGGTATATATGTTTATAACGACCGTAATGGTAATATGAAAGAACAGGGTTTTCATCAGGCTTTCTCATACGAAGTGTTATTAAATAACACACGGAGAAGTTTAATGTCTTTATCATTTGGGTTGGCTGTATCTCTGGAACAAAGTAGTGTAGATGAATCAAGTTTTGATAATAATTCAGCTTTATTGGATCCTATTATTAATGGAGCAAAAAAATCGGGTTGGGGATATAACACTAATGCAGGTGTAATTTTAAAGTATAATGATTATTGTCTGGGATATTCAGTAACCAATATGCTTAAACAAACTAATCCATTATATGGAGGAGTTGGAGAACCTGAATTATCAATGAATATTCATGTTTATCTGAGTTCTATTTACAAGATACGTAACAGGGATATATTCATTGAACCCATTATCATGTATAGAAGTAATAACGCTTCAGATAATCGTATGGACCTTACCCTTAGAACCACTTTCCCAACCCCAAATCCATTCTATTCAACTTGGGGAGTATTGTCGTACAGAAGAACAATGGATGATAAATTTGGATCTAGTTTAGGGATGGCCACCTCAATTGGTGTCAATTTTAAAAGTGTAAGTTTAGGAGTGGAGTATCAATTTGGACTAACAGGAGCTCAAATTGAATATGGTAGTGCCTATCAGATTGTTATGAGATATACGATATGTAATAATTTAAAGCATCATGCAATTCCTTGCTCTGAAAAGCGTAAGAATAAAAAATCTAGATACAATACTTTGGCCTGGTACTAACAGAACTCAATATGGCAAATAATAGAGCAGATGTATGTCTTTTAAAATAATTGTGTTTAGATTCCACCAACTGATATAAAACCTTTCAATTTATAGTTTTCTTTCATATACTAATTATTTATTTCTAGTTTTAAGAGCAATTAAATTCTAAACAAACTAGCAATGAAAGTAAAAATATTAATTCCGGTTCATTTGATATTAATAACTGTTTTATATGCAGGAAACTGGATTTATGGTAAACAAATTGCCTCCAAAATTGATAGCCAACTGAAAAATAGTTTTCAGGCAGGATTAGTTCCTTATGATATATCATATAGTAAAATTGAGGTTAATCCCTTATTTTCAGAATTCATATTTCATGATTTAATTATAAAGGATAAGAAGAATGATTTAATTCTGGAATCCCAAAAGTTGAAAGTGAAGATGAAATATGCAGAAGCTTTAGAGCTATCAAAAACATATAATTTTGAACATGTCACCTATATAAAAAGTAAATTTGATAATGTTTCAATAAAAAATTATAATGGAAAATCATATGTACTCAGTGATAGAATGGATTTCGATTTTGATGGCAATATTAATCAATTAATGTATAGAAGTTTATTGCAAGCATTACCTACAGAGAAGCAGGAAGTATATATTAAATTCAATGATTTTCATCTAGATCATTCATCTTTTCATCTATATAATCAGCACAAAGGAGTTGTAAATCCAAATGAGAAAATTACCGAGGGTATTATTCATTTGGTATATAAGCCTGAAAATCAGATGTTATATGTAAAAAACTTTGATCTTGACTCCGAAAGTTTTGTTTTTGAAAATGCAATAGATGTCAAGATAGGCGGTTTGAAATTAGACGAATTACATGCGAACCAAATTAACTTTTCATCAAATTTTAAAAATAAAAAGGAAGTATCGCTGGGAGAAAAGACAAATGGCCAGGGTTTCTATAAGTTAAAGTACATAGAAAGTAGTATGCATGGAAATGCCGTTTTGGATAATAACGGAAATATTGATACCAAACATCTTCCTGAATTTAATCTATTATTAAATATTAAAGGCCTGAGTGCTGAGCAAAAAGGGCTTTCAAAAGGATTGGGCTCTATTTTAAGTATACCTTCGGATAGTATAACTATTGATGCTTTAGTTTTTCAATCACAATTAAAAGATGGCAGACTTACAGTTTCAGATTCTAAATTAGAATCCTCATTAATGAATGCAAACTTAGTAGCCGATATTAAATATGATCAGCTCAATCCTGATAAATCGGAAATTGAGTCATTTGAATTCCGTTTAAGTCAAATAAAATCAGAACTTCAGAATGGTTTTAAAAATATAGAAAGCATGTTGGGGTTCACTTTACCCAGAGATGGGGATGATATTGTTTTGGAATTAAAGGGGTCTCTATATGCTCCAAAAATAAAAGGAGTAGATTATTAACCTGATTTTGAATCAATCCGGATAATATATTAAAATTCGATACAAAAAAGGCTCGTTAAAAACGAGCCTTTAAATTTTTATATCAAACTGTAATTATTTTACAGAATCCATGTACATGATTAATTCACATACTTTTGAAGAGTAACCCATTTCGTTATCATACCAAGAAACAACTTTTACGAAGTTTGGAGATAAAGAAATACCAGCACCTGCATCAAAGATAGAAGTACGAGTGTCGCCAACGAAATCGTTAGATACAACTTGATCTTCAGTATATCCTAATACACCAGCTAATGCACCTTCAGAAGCTTCTTTCATTGCAGCACAGATTTCTTCGTAGCTAGCACCTTTTTCTAAACGGGCAGTCAAGTCAACTACAGATACATCTGGAGTTGGAACACGGAAAGCCATACCAGTAAGTTTTCCATTTAATTCAGGAATAACTTTACCTACAGCTTT
>JBNKGY010000175.1:0-8863 GCA_050290065.1 Marinilabiliaceae bacterium | reverse complement strand
TATGCTTTCGCAAACATTCCTTGAAACTCAATATTTATAGGCGATTTGAGCCATTAATTTTATATCGAACTCAGGTTAATACCGTTTTGACCAGATTATTTTGTTCAAATGCAAATATTGCAAATCTGGAATTGACTTCTAATACCTTACTTGAGCGAATAGATTGTTTTAATAACCCGAACTTAAATACCTTGGTTTTACCAGCAACCAAATACCTTAATCTGGTTATCTTGTAGTTATTGCAATTTAAGTTCGCTTGATGTTTCAGCAAAATCAAATTTGTATTTTCTTAATTGTGGCTAGAATCATTTAACAACTCTTAATATTGGTTTTAATGCCACCACTACTGACCTAAGGATTTTGGGGAATCAACTTGCTGCTTAAAAGTTTAAAGAAGTATTGAATTGAGATAGGTTTATTATAATATAATTAAATAGAAAACGGGTCTTTACAATTGATAATCTTGTACAGACCCGTTAAGTATGTTGATGCAAAACACAAAAGTGTTTGTGCTTATTTTAGCTATGATTTATTCAACTGTAACCGATTTTGCTAGATTTCTTGGTTGATCTACGTCGCAATTTCGGGAAACTGCAATGTAATAAGAAATAATCTGAAGAGGAACTACTGTTAATAATGGAGCAATTGACTCATGGCAATCCGGTACTTCAATAACGTGATCAGCCATCTTTTTTATGGTTTCATCACCTTCTGTTACAATGGCAATAACTTTACCATTTCTGGCTTTCACTTCTTGAATGTTACTTACGATTTTTTCGTAAGATTTATCCTTGGTTGCCATTACAAAAACAGGCATATTTTCGTCAATAAGTGCAATGGGGCCATGTTTCATTTCAGCCGCAGGGTAACCTTCAGCATGAATATAAGAAATCTCTTTGAGTTTTAATGCGCCTTCCAAAGCAACAGGGAACAATTCTCCGCGACCTAAGTAAAGTGCATTTGTGGCATCTTTATATAGTTCAGCAATCCCTTTTATATAGTTTTCAGATTTTAATATGATATTGATCTTTTCTGGAACCAGGGTGAGTTCGTGAATCAACTTTTTATATAAATCATTATATAAAGTACCTCTCTTTCTTCCAATCATAAAGGCCATCATTGTAAGCACAGTTACTTGTGATGTAAATGCTTTTGTTGAAGCTACTCCAATTTCTGGGCCTGCATGCGTATATACACCAGCATGCGTTTCTCTTGGAATGGAAGATCCAACCACATTACATATTCCAAGTATTGTGGCACCTTTTTCTTTAGCCATTTTAATGGCAGCAAGAGTATCTGCAGTTTCACCACTTTGAGAAATGGCAATCAATACATCGTCTGAATTAATTACCGGATTTCTGTACCTGAACTCCGAAGCATATTCAACTTCAACAGGAACGCGAGCATACTCTTCAAATAAGTACTCACCAACCATGCCTGCATGCCATGAAGTTCCACAGGCAACAATAATAATTCGCTTGGCACTTGTTAGTTTTGGCATTACATCAATGATTCCACCTAAAAATATCTTGGTTTTGTCAATGGATATTCGTCCTCTGAATGTATCTGAAATTGAATTGGGTTGCTCGTGTATCTCTTTCAGCATATAATGCTCGTAATCTCCTTTGTCAATTTCATCGATACTTAATTCAACCTTTTGAATTTTAGGTTTCTGAGAGTCGTTTTGTATATTCTTAAGAATAAGATCCTCTTTTGTTAGAATAGCTACATCCTCATCATTCATATAAATAACCTGATCAGTATATTCGATGATCGGTGAAGCATCAGATGCTAAAAAGTATTCTTTTTCGCCAACACCTATAACCAGTGGACTACCTTTTCTTGCAGCTATTAACTTATCACGTTCATCATCACATGAAATTACCAAACCATAGGCTCCGATTACTTTGGATAAAGCTAAACGTACCGCAATTTCAGCATCAACTTTTTGTTCTAAATAAATGCTCTCAATAAAATTGACAAGAACTTCACTGTCTGTTTCACTTTTAAATTCATAGCCACGGTTCATAAGTTGTTTCTTTAGATGAGAATAATTCTCAATGATGCCGTTATGAACTAATGTGAATTTACCTTTCATAGAAGTGTGAGGGTGCGCATTAGCGTCGTTTGGTTCTCCATGTGTTGCCCAGCGAGTATGTCCAATACCGATATTTCCAGTAATGTCATGTTCTACCGCAAAGGAATCAAGATCCTTCACTTTACCCATCTTTTTATAAGTATGAGTACCAGAGTTAATTAAAGCTACACCAGCAGAGTCGTATCCTCTATATTCTAATCGTTGTAATCCTTTAATTAATATCGGATAGGCGAGTTTGTCACCTACGTAGGCTACTATTCCACACATATGTTTTTATTATTTTGGTTGTTTTTAATTAGTATGACAATGTAAATAGATGTTATACGTATAAATTAATTTGATAAAGATTCAATTGTATTTTTACCTAATTGATTCAAATTTTCCAATTCGCTTTTTAATGATGTTAAAAATGAATTACTTTCTATTGTCCCCCTCACGGATTCAAAATCATGCTCTCTAATGGTCTCATCACCATCAATACCAAAGCCAATTTTACATTTATTATTAAATTCTTTTCTGGCATCCATACTTATTGATGAAAATATTTTATCATTATTAGTAATCCAGTTTTCGATAAATAATCTTAAGTCGTTGCTATCGCATTTATTAATGTCTATTTTAAAATAGGATTTAAACACCTGAAATACATGCTCTTTTTTGTTTAAGGCATAATCTTCATATTCAGTTTTATAGCACCTGTTTATTGTTTCACTATTGATCTCGTTTATTTCCAGTTTAGTGATTAGATCATTAATGTTTTTCTTTTTTAATATCAACCCACCTAAGTCTATCCATTCATCTATTTGATTCAAATTAAATTCAGGATATTTCACTTTTTCAAATCTCGTTTGTTTTAATAAGGAAGTCAATTCATCGCCTATATATTTGACTAAAGCCTGTTCGTATAGTTTAATTCCACGATTTATTGAGGTTAATGAAATTTGGGTGTTTTTATACATTATGTTTTTCCCATTGGGAGATGATTTATCCTGGAGCGATTTTAAAACCTCAATGGCTTTGATGGTTTTGTTTATTGTAAATGGATTTAGAGCATCACTGATTATATAATCATGTAAATTCTTTCCTTTTCTTTTGTCTCTTTTAGGCCACTTTTCTACATCTCGTTTGGTACCTACATTAAAAAGATTTTGAGCTGGCATCAATATACTTTTACCACTATCTTCAATCAAATAAGAAAAGGGGAGTTCTGATATATCCGGATTTCCATAATGTCGTCCCAGAATCATTGTAAATGCACCTATTTTTGCAGGCCAAAGTATATACGAATCACTACCGGTTTTGCAGCCACGTTCAGCAATTCCTTGATGAACAGGACCCAATTTATACATGTGGTTGCTTTGATTAGTTCCACTTCCTGCATTGAAAAATGAGTAATGTCCCGCAATCAATAAAGTGGATTTATGATGAGTGACGGTGAAAGGTCCTGCAAAAATACTACAGGCTTCACCCTGAAGGCATTGACTATTGGAAAAAAATAAAGAATTTTCGGCAGTATAATGATTTGATATTTCACACCCCTGACCAATAAAACAATGGCGTAAATAAGCTCCATCACCAATAGTTGACGAAGTATCAAAAATGAAATTTTCACAATTAACATCAAAACCAACATAGGATGGAGCCTCTTCGGAACTATTCACGGTTCCGTTTTTTAGATGTGTTACACCTTCTAATGTTGCAAAAGGTCCTGTTTTAATATTTATGAGGTTTCCACAGTTGATTATTTGAGAAGCATGTCCAATAATTCCTTTATTGGATGTAATACCTTTTGTGTAATCAGTGACAATTTTTTTTAAGCCTGATTGAAGTTTATTTTTTTCCTTATAAAAGGCCATCAAATATGCGGTATGAACAGATAAATGATTGTAAATATAAACTTCTCGACCTCCAGCCTCGTTTATTGGAGAAACCGGTTCCCCATTACCAAAAGATGTTTCGCCTGTAACCATAAGTTGATCAGTATTTACAATTATTGCACGATCCTCAATAGTATAACTTGAAAGTATTGAACCAATGTTTTTAATGTATGTTTGGTTTTTTATCGTACAGTTATGGATATGGCTGTTGTATATTCCTGAATAATCATTTACTGTTTCTAGTCGCTCAGAAAAAAGACCCAGGTAATTTTTACCTGAGAAAGTAACCGATAATATGTTAATGGTGATAAATTTATCACATACTAATACCTGTTCCCACCCATCGATTGCCCTGCAATCTTGTTTTTCGAGTTGAAGTATTTCATTGGGTAATAAATTTCTATAATTCATGTGTCTTTAATTTAGCAAAATCGTGATAACCAATTTAAATTAGAATCACTAGCTTTTGTACTCAATAACTCATACTGATATAGATAATTCTAAAGGTGTTTTATTTTTGTTCTATCAAAAATACTTTGCCTATTCAACATTTAATTCCCAAAGTATTCAATGCTAAATTAAGAAAACTAATCACAAAAATCAGTAGTCTAGTTATGCATAGACAAAAAAAAACTGTCAGATTTGCATCTGACAGTTAATATATCTTTGTGAAACTTATATTACTTCTCTAATAACTCGTCATAAAACTTATCAAAAGCATCAATATAGGTTTCTTCATCCTGATAATCTAAAAATGGTTTGCCTGATTCTTTTGCATATTCAATTAATTCATCATTAGCTTCTGGATTTCCTTTTATAATTCCATCGCTAAATTTGATCGCTAATTTACCCAAGTTTTTGTAGTCAAAAGGAGTAAGTCCGGCGTAATCATCCTCTTCAAGACCTTCAAGTTTAAATTTCTCAGGGAACGAGTCTGGGAATGTTTGTTCAAACTCATCGTTATAAACCGAATACACCAACTTTGAATTTGCAAAGTGAGGATCTTCATTCATCGCCTTTTTGATGTATAAGGGTACCAAGCCAGTAAACCAACCATGACAATGAATAATATCAGGAGTCCAGCGTAATTTCTTTGTTGTTTCTAAAACTCCACGGGCGAAAAATATGGCTCTTTCATCATTATCTTCATGTTCAACGCCATGTTTATTAACAAGTGTTGATTTTCTGTGAAAATAATCCTCGTTGTCAATAAAATAAACCTGCATACGAGCTGCCTGAATTGAAGCGACTTTAATAATTAGCGGGTGGTCGGTGTCGTCAATGATTAAATTCATTCCCGATAAACGAATTACCTCGTGCAATTGATTCCTTCTTTCATTGATACACCCATATCTTGGCATAAATGTTCTTATTTCTTTACCTTTTTCTTGTATGCCCTGTGGCAGGTATCGACCAATTTTTGACATTTCTGATTCGGGAAGATAGGGGGTAATCTCTTGGGAAATAAATAAAACCTTTGTTTTTTCCATCTTAACTATGGTGAAATTGATATATTGCTATTGAAAATAATTAATGCGCAAAATTAGCAAAAATATCATTCTTAAGCAAAGTAGTTGAGGTTTTACTGTCGGCTTGAACATATTTTATTAAACAAAATGGAGGTATTTTGGTTAGAAAAACAAAGTTATCTTGTAATAATTGATCTTTTTTTTCATCCTTTTTACGCATTTTTCATTCTTAAAATAATTATATAAAGTGCAGTAAGTGAGTGATTAATATAGCTTATTATAGGTGTGGTTGCTTAATTGAGAAAAATATTTTCAGGGTTATGACATTCTTATTTTTATTGTTTTGATATTATTATTTACTTTGCGGGGTTTTTTGAAAAAATGTTATGAAAATTGTTGAAAGGGCTGTTGAACTTAAACTGTTGATCCAATCGTATAGAGATCAACACAAAACTGTTGGATTTGTGCCTACAATGGGAGCCTTGCATCAGGGACATTTATCTTTGGTTAAACAAGCATCTGAAATGTCAGATATTGTGGTAGTTAGTATTTTTGTAAACCCAAACCAATTTAATAACTCCGATGATTTAAAGAACTATCCACGAACTATAGATTCAGATATTGAATTGTTAGGTGATACGCCTTGCTCAATTGTATATACCCCATCAGTTGAAGAGGTGTATCCAGAAAAAGACAAAAGAGTTTTTGATTTTGGATTACTTGATAAAGTGATGGAAGGAGAGTTTCGTCCTGGACACTTTAATGGGGTTGCTCAAGTTGTAAGTCGTTTTTTTGAGTTGGTAAATCCTGATGTGGCCTTTTTTGGAGAGAAGGATTTTCAGCAATTAGCAATTATAAAAAAAATGACGAGTATGTTAGGTTATAATATTAAAATTATACCCTGTGAAATTGTCAGAGAGCCTGATGGGTTAGCAATGAGCTCCAGGAATAAGCTATTGTCAGAAGAGCATCGAAAGGTGTCTAAATTAATTTCTAAGACCTTATTTGAGTCGAAAGTCTTAATGAAGACTGAAAATATAAAAGAAGTTATTAATTTTGTAGTAGAAAAGATAAACAAGTCCTCGTTACTAAAAGTTGAGTACTTTTGTATTGTGGATGGTGATACTTTGCAACCTGTATATGATTGGGATGACAGTAATTATATAGTTGGTTGTATTGCTGTGTTTGCAGATAATGTAAGATTGATTGATAATTTGATTTACAAAAACTTTCAAAATGAATGTTGAAGTTGTAAAGTCTAAACTCCATAATGTTTCTGTTTCCGAAGCTAATTTGAATTATGTTGGAAGCATAACTATTGATGAAGATTTAATGGATGCTGCCAATATTATTGAGAATGAAAAGGTGCAGGTTGTTAATAATAATAATGGAGAGAGACTTGAAACCTATGTAATTAAGGGAGAGAGAGGGACAGGAGTGATATGTTTAAATGGAGCCGCTGCCAGAAAAGTAGCGGTGGGTGATGTTATCATTATCATTACATATGCATCCATGCCACTTGAAGAAGCTAAACAGTTTAAACCGGTATTTGTATTTCCGGATACGGAAACAAATATGCTGGTGTAATAAAAAATATGTGTAATCACAACCCCGGTTTATCCGGGGTTTATTTTTTATATAAGATATTGTACGATGGAAAATGAAACCGGTTTTTTTTCAAAAATTGTTTCTTTAAAGAAGGCAGAAGAAATTGTTTCTTTCTGGCAAGAAAATGGAGAAAAGGTTGTGTTTACTAATGGGTGTTTTGATATTGTACATCGGGGACATGTTGAATATCTTTATAAAGCCTCTGAGAAAGGATCCAAATTAATATTGGGATTAAATACCGATAAGTCTGTACAACGATTAAAAGGAAATTCTCGTCCCATTGTGGATGAAGAAAGTCGGGCTATTGTGTTAGCTGCATTTGAGTTTATTGATTTAATTGTTCTGTTTGGTGAGGATACACCCTATGAATTAATAAAGTCAGTTCATCCTGATGTGTTGGTTAAAGGTGCTGATTATAATGTGACTGACATTGTTGGATATGATGTTGTTACTGCTCGAGGAGGGTCTGTTGAAACAATTGATTTTGTGGAGGGATTCTCAACATCTAATATCATAGAAAAAATATCTGCTGAGATTAGTAATAAATAAAACTCAACTAAATTAGGTTATTATGGCTAAAGCTAAATCTGTTTTTGTCTGTCAAAACTGTGGAGCTGACTCCCCAAAATGGATTGGAAAATGTAATGCTTGTGGTCAGTGGAATACCTTTGTTGAAGAAGTTGTTGTTAAATCAGCCAAAGTAAATATTGCGCAATCATTCCTTGAATCTAAAGCAGCCAAACCTGAGGCTATTAAAGATGTCGCCATTGCAGACTTACCCCGAATAAATACTTCAAATAAAGAATTAGATAGAGTGCTTGGAGGTGGTATGGTCCCTGGATCCTTAATTTTAGTGGGTGGAGAGCCGGGAATAGGAAAATCAACGCTGGTCTTGCAAATGGCACTGAAGGTCGAATCCCGCAAAGTTTTGTATGTGTCTGGTGAAGAGAGCCCACAGCAGATTAAATTGCGTGCAGAAAGAATTCACAAAGGTGGAGAAAATTGCCTGGTACTTAGTGAAACGTCAATGGAAAAAATTCTGGGACATATTAAACATGTGAATCCGGAATTGCTTGTGATTGATTCTATTCAAACTTTAAGTAGCGAAGCTATCGAATCATTACCCGGTAGCGTTTCTCAGATCCGAGAGTGTACTGGTGCCATTTTACGTGTAGCCAAAGAAAAGAATTTACCGGTTATACTTATAGGTCATATAAATAAAGAAGGTAACCTTGCAGGACCAAAGGTCTTAGAACATATGGTGGATGTTGTTTTACAATTTGAAGGCGATCGAAACCACATGTATAGAATACTTCGATCAATTAAGAATCGATTTGGTTCAACGGCTGAAATCGGAATATTTGAAATGTTGGGTAACGGTTTAAGGGAGGTTGTTAATCCTTCAGAGTTATTGTTATCCCACCATCATGATAATTTGAGTGGAGTTTCAATTGCTGCAGCTATTGAAGGGATGAGACCTTTTTTAATAGAGGTTCAGGCTTTGGTAAGTACAGCTGCTTATGGTACCCCTCAACGATCCTCAACAGGTTTTGATTTAAGAAGGCTAAATATGTTACTGGCTGTTATGGAAAAACGGGCTGGATTCAAATTGGCTGTAAAAGATGTGTTTTTGAATATAGCTGGAGGGATAAAAGTAAATGATCCTTCTATTGATCTGGCTGTTGTTTCAGCTATTCTTTCTTCAAATATTGATATAGCAATGTCGCCTAACATTTGTGTTGCTGGAGAAGTCGGTCTTTCTGGTGAAATAAGACAGGTAACCCGCATAGATCAGCGTATTGGTGAAGCAT
>JBNKGY010000174.1:0-8899 GCA_050290065.1 Marinilabiliaceae bacterium | reverse complement strand
AAATTTTATCACCATAGCTCGCTATGCTTCAAAATTTATATTGTATATCAATCATTTAATAAAATCTGAGCTCTTTAGTTTTAATCGAACTGAGGTTAGTACCAATAAAAGAACTTTTTTCATGAGTATAGCATTTTATCATACGTAGTGTTTTAATTTCTAATTAATCTTAAATTACCACCACATGAATGCTACTGTCAATTAAAACCAACTTCTTTTTGACGATTGAAAGTCAGATTTGAAAAATATTTAATTTGGTTCAAATAATATGTAAAATATATATTTAAAGATTTTATACTTAAATTTATAAGAGGTTAAACGAACACACCTCCACCATTAAAGGCTGATATACTGAACATTAAACACCATTAATCCTGAAAAGTAAGCATATTCAACATCCATAAAATGAATAAAAATACAACACACAGAATTTTTATCGGCATTAAATTGAATGTAATTGAGCAGCTCATTTATATGAAAGAAGTGCTACCTATAGACCTAAGAAATCAAATCAAATGGGTTAGTGAAAATAACCTACATCTCACTTTTTTATTCATCGGACAGGTTAATAATTCTGATATTGTACGCATGTCAAAAGCCTTGAAAAACATTGCCACCAAGCATACCCCCTTTAACATTGAAACCGGAGGAATTGGAATATTTAAAAAGAAACGTAAAAACAATATCATGTGGTTAAAAGTTAAGCATTGTGAATCCTTAAACAACCTACAATCAAACATCACTACTACAATATGCGAATTATTGAACAAGCCTGAACTCTTAAATTCAAACTACACTCCACATATAACGTTGGCGAGGTATAGGAACAACATCATAATACCTGAATATATTTTTAACCATAGATTTGAAAAAAGAGTATTCGAAGTGAATGAAATTCAGATCATAGAAAGCAAATCCGGAATGAATGGCTTGGATTATCTTGTATTGGAGCATATCACCCTCTGATCAATTTTGATTGCCTCATAGAAACCTGAGTTCAATTAAAATTCTTGAATATTGGAGACTAAAAACAACAAAGGCCGGATGAGACACCCGACCTTGATATTATTGATAATTTGGATTTTGATTACAATCCAAATAATCTGTATCCAATACTAAATGTTAATACATTTGTTTTTTGTCCAAATTCAACTGTAGAAATATCCTTCATACCCCATTCATATCGAACATCTGCTGATAATTTCCAAACTTGAGCTCCTATACCTGCCTGAAAGGTCCAGTTTGCATTTTCCATAGCCTTTAAATCATCTTTTGAAATAAAAGATGCTACAGGTCCAGCTAACCCATAAACATGAGCAACCTTTAAATCTAATAAAGTTAAATTTGCTAATAAAGGTACATCCCAGCTTTTAATATCACTATTAAATGTAGCTGTTTGATCAAATTCTGTAAATGTATATTGCGTTTGCTTTTTAGTGTAATAAATTTCTGGTTGGAATGAAAGATTTCCAATCAGTTTCAAACGACCATAAGCTCCAAATAAAAATCCACCTTTCGCTTCATTTTTAATTTCGGTACCAGTAGGAATACTTGACAAATTAATTTTAGTACTGTTGAATCCAGCCTTCAGACCAATTGCAAATTTATCCTGAGCTTTTGAAGTACTTACTATTCCAATAATTAAGGCAATAACTAATATTATCTTCTTCATAATTAAAAGTTTTGATTATTCTAATTTGTTATTATGTTGATGTAATTATGACAATTCATTTCAAATATACACTTATATATTGTTTTTGAAACTGTTTTTAGCTTGTCTATTTTAGACAATAAACCACTTTGTTAACTCCAATAGCACTATCATTATCGTTTGGTGGATAAACTACATATTGACCTTGAGCTACTTTAAGTGCATTAAAAGCCAACACCATACTATCTAATATATCATCGTTGGCCACATCTTTTTTTAAAAACTTATAGAGTTCCGGATTTATGTCTCCTAACTTCTGCCTAAGCAGATTTAACCTTTCAGCAAAACCCTCCTTTGTTTTCTTTTTAAATGTAAGTGTTTCCCCTTTTAAACTTTTAAAGCAAAGCTCCGGATGACTTTCACAAAACTTATTATTCAATGAGGCATTATCCAATAGCAGGGTATCCAATTCTTTAATTTTGGGTACAATATTCCATGATTGGATAGAAATCCCTTTGCCTTGTATTTTTCGATTCATCAGATTTGCTGTGGTATAATCAGGAGCGTAAACAGCCTGCTGGCAAGGAACATTAAAAACGGAAGAGCTAAACGGATGTCCTAATTCCTTGCGGATAACAGCATCACAAATCCGTTCCTCTCCTGCCTCGGTAACTAATCCCATAGGCATATCAATACAAATAACGTGGGCTTGATTAAGAATACTTATTGATTCTTTCAGGGTACGAAAAAGTTTTAGCTCCATATGACCAGCTTCGCTTAAACATGAAAACAACCACCCTCCTCTGCAGCCATCAATACCTATATAAGAATGCTTAAACATGATACCTTCGTGATTTTGAGTTTCTGTGCACATATCCTAATTAGTGTTCGTCTATAAAGTTCAAACACACGACTTTATGGACAGACTCTAATTAGTGCCAGCCCGAAAACTCCCTGTTTTGGAAGTCTTTCTCAAGAAAACGTCATAGACAAGGCTTTTGAAGTTATTGAAACCAAAGAGCTTACATTTGGTAAGTAACTGTTTCAAAAACGAAAATAACGCAGTATATGGCGTTTTCTTGCAAAGACTAATTACGGGCTTGTTTCTCCTGAGGCAGTAATGCATGATAAATAAAATGATTAACCGGCACTTCTATCCCGTGTTTTTGAGCCAGGTGCACAACACTTCCATTTTGATAATCCAATTCAGATGGTCTTCCTGCCCAAATATCACGAGCCATTGAAGAATTTGCTGAAGGCGCGAAATTATCTGTTCGTTCTAATGTTTTCTCAATAATAGATTCCGGCAATTGAATCCCTTCTTTTTGCGATACGCTATACATTTCTTCCAGCATTTTACACATCAGTTCTCTTAATTCGGGAGTTTTACACAATACTCCGTAGTTGGCTCGTGTCAATGCTCCCAATCCTCCCAAACAAATCAACATAAACTTTTTCCAGGAGTCTCCTTGTACATATTCCGACGGCTTATTTTTAATACCGGACTGATTCAACACCTCATGAATTTGAGTGGTTCTTTCAGAAAGATTATTATCCAGTTCTCCGAAAATGATATGCGGTTCAGAACTCATATGTTCAATGACACCCGGTTCTTTTATTTTGCTAAAGATATTACACAAGCCTCCCATTACATTACCCCTTGGCAATGCTTCCAGTAATTCATTAACTGCCATAACCCCATTTTGAAGTGGAATAACAACAGTCTGATCGCTAATTACTTGCTTTAATTGTACTGCTATATCCTTAACCTGCCAGGCCTTAACGCCCAATAAAACCAAATCAGGAGCATCTAATTCTGATGTTAAAGACACCACTGATGCCTGATTCACCAGGTAATCACCCTTAGGACTGACTATTTGCAACCCCTTATTTTTGATAGCTTCACCATGCTCTCCGCGAGCTACGAATGTTACCTTATTTCCTGCCTGAGCTAATCTTCCTCCAAAATATCCTCCTACACCACCAGCTCCAATAATTGCAATTTTCATGATTTTTAGTTTGATGAACACAGAGACATAAAGACGCAGAGTTCATAATTCCGTGTCTCACCATCTTTGTGTTGATTATTGCCTAAAGGCTTGTGAAGTTAATACTTTTGACTGAATGATATGATGTGGTAAGTACTCTTTTCTATTGGCACGTACAGGACAAATATCTATACCTCCTCTTCGGGTATACAAGCATGAAACCATCAAAACCTCAGGCTCAAAGTAATCTGACAGTCTCTTGTAAAGCATCTCACAAATCTCTTCATGAAAATGATTTTCATCCCTGATAGATACTAAATATTTAAGCAATGATATCCCGTTAATCTGATGCTTCGTTTTTATATGTATGTATGCACTTCCCCAGTCTGGTTGATGAGTGATTTTGCAGTTACTTCGTAATAGATTAGAGGCTAGCTTATATTCATGAAATTGTTCTGAAACCGTTGATTGCAAAAGATTTTCATCTTCATTATATGTATCAAAATGCACTAAATCAGCTTCCGGTAATTCTTCCAACAATTTAAAATCTTGAAAATCAAAAACTGACTGACTATAATTTTCATGAAAGACTGCCTCTACTTTTACCTTTAGTAATTTTGACAAATCAGCCTGAATAGTTTCCGTCACGAATTGAATTCCCTCTTCCCTATTTTGTCCATACCGGCCCATATTAAATGAGTTTAAATAGAGCTTCAAGGATTTACTCTCGACTAAAAACTCATTATCACATGTATAAACTAATTTCAAAATTCCGGCTACAGGTAATCCTTTTTGCGTCAAAAAACCCAATTCATAAGCATGCCAGGCATCAAAGCCCACAAAAGGTAAATTATTATCATCAATATAATATTGTTCCCGATTTAAATTCCGGGGAACAGCCACCAAAATCTCCGGTGCATATTCACGTGGATGACTAATTTGTTTACCTAAAACTTTTCCTTCTATTGGGTTCATTTTTCTTAAAGTTATTGATTATTGGCTTTTGAATCAATCTTGATACTTGAATCCTGATACTTGCGTCTATTATTAAAAACGCCCAACTAATCGCTAAACCCCTTGTTTTGATCCGAAAATTTCAATGTGAATACGAGGTGTATATTTCCATCCATTCTGTAAGCACATTTTTAAAACAATAGGATTTGACTTTTCAATTTGCTCATGCTTTGCACCTAACGGCATTAACAGGATATCCTGCTTATCATATCCATTTAGAACCTCAAGGTAATCACGAAGTATTTCATCTGCATCGGACTGTTTTCCTACAACAAATTTCAATTGCAAGTCCTTATTGTTTTCTTTTGAAAAAACAATATAATCCTGCAGGGCCGAAATATTTCTTCTTACTTCATGGTGGTATTTTGATGCTCCAGTCTCTCCTTCATTATAAAATGTAAGTTTATCCTTTGTTGGAACAGAATTACTTAATTTAGGTGAAATACTGAATAAATCGATCCATTTTGATAATTCTGTATCAAACTGAGTTCCATTCGATTCTAAGGTAATATGTAAATCCAGATCCTGTTTCAATTGTTTACATAGGGCTGCTACGCCTTTTTTTTGCAATAATGGCTCACCCCCTGTGATCACTACATGTTGCATATTCCCGATATTTTGCTTTATCAAGGCAACAATCTCTGTTATTTCCCAACTTTTTTTATCATCAGGATGAAATGAAGCGTAGGAAGTATCGCAACGACAATAGCTACCATCTGCCATTTGCCAAATACATCGAAGATTACAGCTTGCTAACCTCACAAATAACGATGGTGTTCCTGCTAACTTCCCCTCCCCCTGAATGGTACCTGAAATATCCAACCCGGTATTTGGAATAGCAGACAACATATTACCTTCTGCATCTTTTGTTACCGGGAACACACCCTCACCAACCAACACTAATTTTTTCATATATAATTTTTGACATGAGTAAATCAACAACAGCAAAAACACCTGTTATTCACTTACCTTTGCATCATATTAATAGTAATAATTTCCCGTTTACAATGCCGGATCGGCATACCCAGCTTCATCAAAAGCCTTAGCTCTTAACAAACAACTATCACAAGTACCACAAGGTTTTTCTCCTCCGCGATAACACGACCAGGTTAAACCGAAATCAACCCCCAGCTCCATACCCAATGTAATTTCCTGCGCTTTGGTTTTATTTACAAATGGAGCATGAATTTTTATTGGCTTACCACTTTCGGCACCCATCACTGTTCCTTTATTTATAGCAGCCTCCATTGCATCGATAAAATCCTGTCTGCAATCCACATATCCAGAATAATCAACCTGACTTACACCAATAAATATATCCTGAGCCTGAACACTTTCGGCAAGAGATGCTGCTATGGATAAAAACACCATATTACGAGCCGGAACATATGTAATTGGAATATCTGTTCTGTTCACATCTCCATCTTCTACATCAATATTTTTATCCGTCAAGGATGAACCTCCAAAATCACCCAGATTGAGTGTAACAACTTTATGTGCCTGAACTCCTGCTTTCTCTGCAATTTTTTGGGCATGATTCAATTCTGTATCATGACGCTGCCCATAATTAAAAGACAATGCATACACTTCATATCCCTGACTCTTTGCCAAATATAAGGCAACTGCAGAATCCAAACCTCCGGATAATAATACTACTGCTTTTTTCATCTGTTTATAATTTAGCAAAACCCTGATCACCAATGCAATTTTCAATCATGCCCCTGAGTGCCCAATAATTTGCACTGGCCATGCCCGTTTCATAACTTATACTGTTAGCTTTTTGCTGTTAGCTATTTGTGGATGGCTAAAAGCTATAAAGCATTTTTTTGAATACTCTTAGTTTTATTCATTAATCATTTCATTGCTTCCAAGCTAAATCTTTCTGAATCTGCAACTTATACATATAACTAATATTATAATCTTACACTATCAACACCCTCTTACCGGATGCTTAAAGTTCCAGAATCACATATATTAGATGTTAGTTGGAAACTAAACACAGTTCATCATCCAAAAACCAATATCTATAAACCATAAAGTGTATGCGCACAGAAAATGTGCATAAGAAAAGATTCTTAACATACCCTGGTTTTGTTTATAGACAGGATGGCGTAAACGAACTGTCTTTTTCCGAGTGCAAATATAATGAAAATCAAAACTTATAATGTAAAACTTATGCCTTTTTAATCCTCAATAAGACAAATTCGACTAAAAGTCATAAAATCGAAATTAATTATTACTTACCTTGTGTTCTGAAAAAATATTTCAACTAAATATCTGATAAAAAATGAGAAAAAAAAGTTATGTAACCCATTTGGTACTAATGGTATTATGTCTTGTACCCTTATCATTATCTGCGCAAAAAGAACGATCGGAAATTGCCCAAAAAAACACTTGGAATGTTTATGATTTATATGAGTCGGATGAAGCCTGGAGCGCTGCGAAAGAACAGTTTATTAAAGATGCTTCCGGATTTCAAGAATATAAAGGTAAATTAGGTAGCTCTGCACAAACCTTACTCGATTTTTTACAATTCACAGATGATATTTACAAAGAAGGATCCAGACTTTATATTTACACCTCTTTAAAATCAGATGTTGACCTAAGAGATCAGGACAATCAATCCAGAAAAAAAGAAATCAGACAAGTATTTGTTGATTTAGGACAGAAAAGTGCATTTGTAGATCCCGAGTTGGCCACGATTCCAGAGGAAACAATGAAAAAGTTTTTAAAGGAAGAACCTGCTCTGAATACTTACAAGCTTAGATTAATGGATATATACAGAATGATGCCTCACACTCTTTCTGAAGCTGAGGAAGTTATTATGGCAAAATCGGGGTTGATTACAGGCACGGCGAGTTCAGTTTATGGTGTATTAAGCGATGCAGAAATGCCATGGCCTACAGCCACATTAAGTGATGGGACTGAAATTGAAGTCAACAAACAAACTTACAGTCAGTATAGAGTTTCTCCAAATAAGGAGGATAGAGAAATTGTATTTGATACATTTTGGAATCACTATAAAAAATTTGAAGGAACCTTTGGTGAATTATTAAGTGGCAATGTAAAAAGTGCCATGTTCATAGCACAATCAAGACACTATGCCTCAACGCTTGAAGCCTCATTAAAGGGAAACAATATTCCTACTGATGTATACCATTCGTTAATAGAGAATGTCAACAACAATCTGCCAACATTTCACAGATACCTGGCTCTTAAAAAAAGAATGATGGGCTTAGACACCCTTAAATATTCTGACTTATATGCTCCCGCAGTAAAAGGAGTTGAGCTTAAATACACATACGAAGAAGCTAAAGAATTGATATTAAAAGCTTTTAAACCTCTGGGGAAAGAATATATTTCCACCGTACAAAATGCTTTTGATAACAGATGGATAGATGTATACCCCAATAAAGGTAAAAGAAGTGGTGCTTATTCAAACGGTGGTGCTTATGATGTTCACCCTTATATTCTAATGAATTATAATGGTCAATTTAACGAGGTAAGTACATTGGCGCACGAATTAGGACATACCATGCACAGTTATTTCTCTAATAAAACCCAGCCGTATGCCACAGCTGATTACCCTACTTTTTTAGCTGAAGTAGCCTCAACTTTCAACGAATTATTATTGAATGATTATATGCAAAAGGAACTAAAAGATGATGATTTAAGATTATCATTATTGATGAGTATGCTCGATGGTTTTAAAGCAACATTATTCCGTCAGACTCAGTTTGCTGAATTTGAAATACGTATGCATGAAGCTGCAGAAGCAGGTCAACCTCTAACCGGGCAGGCTTTATCTAACATATATGAAGGTATTACCAAGAGGTATTACGGTCATAATAAGGGCATATGTATTGTCCCTGATTATATCAGTATGGAATGGGCCTACATACCTCATTTTTACTATAACTTTTATGTATACCAATACAGCACCTCATTTGTGGCATCACAAGCTTTGGCAGCAGATGTTCTAAAAGGAGACAAAGAGGCTACTAAAAAGTATATGGATTTTATCTCCTCAGGAAGTTCAGACTGGGCTATTAACACCCTTAAAAAGGCCGGTGTGGACATGATGAGTGCTAAACCATTTGACAGTGCCATTGCGAACATGAATCACTTAATGGATGAAATTGAGGCAATTCTGGATAAGAAATAAGACACTCTATTAACCTGAGTTCGATATAAAATTAATGGCTCAAATCGCTTATAAATATTGAGTTTCAAGGAATGTTTGCGA
>JBNKGY010000173.1:0-8907 GCA_050290065.1 Marinilabiliaceae bacterium | reverse complement strand
CTTTCGCAAACATTCCTTGAAACTCAATATTTATAAGCGATTTGAGCCATTAATTTTATATCGAACTCAGGTTAATACTTAGATAGAGAGAACTCGAGTCTGTTGGCTTCAAGTAATGTTTTATCTGATAATATTTCTTGTGTAGGGGCATCTTTAATGACTCTACCTTTGTTTATCAAAATCGTTCTCGGACAGGTATCATAAATAAAATCGAAATCGTGCGATGTAATTATCTTTAATACACCAACTTATTGAGCACCTGAATCAAATTTCTATGATTCCTAGTATCAAGAGCTATAGATGGTTCATCAAGCAGAATAGTATCCGGATTATAGGAAAGGATGGTTGCTAATGAAAACAACATTTTTTGCCCTCCAGACAGCCTGAAAATTTGCTCATCCATTAAATTCGAAATTTGAACGGCTTTTAATGCTTCGTTTGTTCGTTCCTCAACCTCTTAAGGTGTAAACCCATGATTTCTAGGTGCAAATGCAACATCTTCAAAAACGCCCGACATAAATAATTGGCGCCCTGAATCCTGAAATACATAACCTATTTTTTCCTTTTGGCGGACAATGTTTTCTTTTCAACATTCGTTCCTCCAATGCGCAGTATTCCTGAATAATTCAACTGTAGCCCATCCATCAGTTTTAGTAGTGTTGATTTTTCGGCTCCATTGGCACCAATAATACCTATGGACTCCTTGCCTTTTTCAATCCAGCTCATTTGTGAGAATACTTCATGGCTTTCTGATGAACTATTATATGAGAAAGTCAGTATACTGATTTCAACATTAGGCATTTTGTTTAATATATAAATATTAGACTAATACTTTTAAATTCCCTTTCTACTACAAAAAACAGATATATCACATAATTATTGATAGTATCATTTTAAATAAGAGGCCCTCCAATCCATTCTGACAATGAAAGAAACCGAAGCATAAAAATACCCAAAAGCATAGTACATGTAATGATAGCATTTTTAAAATCAAATCTACTTCCATGTATTTTAAGTTCACCATTGAAACCTCTAAGCAACATGCTCTCATACACAGTTTATGCTCGATCAGAGTATCTTAACAACAATTGTACTACCAGTGTTCCCCAAGCTCTAACATGAATACTTTTTTCCACGGGAGCTCTCAATGAGAATGCCTGAGTGATACGTTGTGCCTCTTTTAGTAAAACAATAATATAGCGATATATAAGCAAAACAATGGTGACCAGTTTTTGTGGGGTATTTACCAAATGCAATGCATAACATATTTTTATTATGAGCGTAGTAACTTCAGTTCTATTTAAAAAAAGAGCTAATTGATCGGATTTTACCTCTTGATATCTGATGGCTGGCTTTTTAGGGAAAAAGCAGTCAGCGATTAAGTTAGAAATCATAGTGGTAATAATGTTTTCAAAAGATCTGTGTCTGGAGTGCTCAATTGAGCATATATTTTTAAGCTCATCGTTAATGGTTTCAATTACAGAGCGTTTTCGGAGCAGTATTTTGTCTTTCATTTCCATTAATACATTATTCATGTTGGTACGAATATGGGTGATTAAGTGAAGACCGTAAATGAAGAGAATTTCTGTAAACTTTAGTTCTTAAGGATTAACTAAAATAGCAATCCTTCGTGTAATACCGAATAAAATTCAAAATGCTACTTCCAGTTCACTTCGTTCCTATAGTAGCTTGAATTTAGCTCGGCATTATACAGGCGCATTTATTGTTTTAATTGGTATAACAAGTATTTCTTAACTTGCTGGCTTCCCTAGATCAACCTTGATAAAGTGGGTAAGGGAAGGTATGTGAGAAATGGGAATATATTTATGGGATATGGTAAGCACATGCGTTTTTATTCGTGCAATTGATGTAAACAATGGGTGAAAAAGTATTGCGGTAATATAATCTTTTATATTTTTGAGGTAATAATTTACATCAATAGTAATAATTAATACGAATATTTCTATAGAACAGACGAATTTTTGTAATTTTTTTATAGTAAAAAGTTTGGTGTATTATATCTACTAATATAGATATCGCATTTAAAGTTCTTGCAAATTAAAGATGATAAATTGAAAAGTCGTAAGTTAAATGCTGAAATTTCTAATCATAATAATTAGAGAATAAATAATTGTAACGATTCGTCTCTTACAAATAAAAGTCGCAGTTTTTCGCAAAAATAATGCTGCAAGTATATGAATAATCTATGTAATTTTGTTGTTAGCATTGTTGTAAGTTAATTCAGTATCATGTCATTTTTATATTATTATATATTGATATGATCATGAACTGTGGTTGCAGTTCGTACATTAATTAAATACTGATTATGGAGCGCCTGAATGAATTAAAAAGAAACATTTCATTTTTTGAAAATCAACTAGAGATCGCATATAAACAGTTTGAACAAGAAATGTATGATATGTTTAATGCGGTTGTAGAAACAACTCCTGTTTTCATTACAATTATTCAGAATGAAAACTTTGTCTTTATAAATTCTACAGGTATTAAGTTGTTAAACATTAAAGAATCCGCAGATATTCTAGGGAAAAGTATTTATGATATTTTACATCCCAATTTCCATCAAATCCTTAAATCGCATATAGGATGTTTACATAAAAAAAAATCAAATCCGAACATTGATTTGAAGTTATTAAAAACAACTGGCGTTTATTTAAGCTTGGAAGTAAGTTCTATTCCTATTGTATATAAAGGAAAACAAGCTGAATTATTAGTTGGTAGAGATATTGCTAAAGACATAATTCCGGAGGAGAAAGAGGTAAAAGAGGCGAATGCTGAGGGGTGTTTAAGATTAGACTTTAACACTAATCCAATATGGACTTGGGAATGGGATGTTGAAAATGATGTTGTAGACTGTTCTTCTACTTATTATACCATATTGGGCTATAACCCAAAGGAGGATTTATCAGCCAAGAGTATATGGAATGACAGAATTCATCCAGAAGATAGAGAAAGAGTTGATAAAATAAAAGCTGATGTACTCAAGAATAAAATTAGTAAATATTCATATGAAGCACGTATGCTTCATGCAGATGGCTCCTATAGATGGATTTATGTTTTGGGTTATAAAGTTGATTATAACCGAGAAAGAAAGGTAGCCAGAATCCTCGGGATTAGTATGGATATTCAAGAGAAAAAACTTTCTGAATTAGAACGTACAAAGCAAGAACAACAATTTAAAACTTTAGCCGATAATATACCTGATGTTATTGTTCGTTATGATACGAACTTCAAACGTATCTATGTAAATAAAGAGTATTTGAGATTCACAGGATGTACTAGAGATCAAATAATTGGATATTCACCTTGTGAATTTTCCTATTTGCCAACGGATGTTGAACAAAAAATTGAAAATCTCTTGAGTGAAGTTGCCCAAAGCATGCAATTAAAAGAAATGGATATCAAACTACCAACTGACAAAGGTTATCGAAATATTAGTATGAAGGCTGTTCCAGAGTTTGATATGGAAGGGAATGTGGTTAGTATTTTGATTATAGGTAGAGATCTCACAGAGATGAAGGAGCATGTTGATGAAATCGTTAAAATATCAGAAGAATTAAAGGAAAAAGAAAAAACATTTCGTGAGATTTTTGAAAACTCCAATGATAATATTTACTTAATCGAAGTTACAGAAGATTTAGGTTTTAAATATTTTGATTTTAATCCTGCATTTGAAAAAGCCACAGGTCTTAAACGAAACGATTTAATTGGAAGATATCAGGAAGAGGTTTTACCTGAAAATATTGCCAAAGAAAGAAATAAGCAATATAGTTATTGCGTAAAAAATAAAGTTCCCATACTAAATAAGGAAGTTACATTAGAACTACCTACGGGTACACGCTCTTTTCAATCTAGCATAATTCCAATATTTAATTCAGTTGGAAATGTTTATCGAATAATGGGAATATATCGTGACATTACGGCTAAAAAACATTATGAGCACCAATTAGAAAATTCTCTTCATTTTATAGAAAAGATTGTAGATTCTATTCCTACTCCAATCTATGTAAAAGATGATAAACATAGGTTTATCCTTTCCAACAAGGCTCATAGTAAGTTAAGGGGTGTTGCACAAGATAAAATAATTGGGAAAACCGATTTCGATCTTTTCCCGGAAGAAGAAGCTCGAGGTTTTTGGGAAAGAGAAGAGAATATCTTTGCAACAGGTAATGAAATGAGGACGGAAGATATTATATCCGGGAATAATGAAAATCAGAGAAATGTGTTACTGCGTAAGGCTGTTTTTACTGGTCCTGATGCAATGCTGTATTTAACAGGTACAATTGTGGATATTACCGAACAGAAACAAAATGTAAGACAAATTGAAATGTTTGGTTATGCCTTGGATAATGCTTCTGATTCAATCTTTATTGCAAAGGCTGGGTCTTCTGGATATATATATGTAAACAATCAAGCTTGTAGTTCATTAGAATATAGCCGTAGTGAATTATTGAAATTGTCTGTTTTTGATTTTGATGTGAATATGACTCCTGAAATATTAAATCAAATGGCATTAATAGCAAAACCGAATGTTTCAACCTCTTTTGAATCTTTACATAAAACAAAAACAGGAAAAGTATTTCCAGTTGAAATTAGTAGCCGAATGTATCAATACAATGATGAATCTTACTATTTTCTTATTGTAAAGGACATCACTGAACGAAAACAAGCAGAAATAGCTTTGCGTGAAAGTGAACAACGATACCGGGAAATGTTTAATAATTCCCACGACTGTATTTATCTTTTAGAAGTTCTTGAAAGTGGACAGTTTCGATTACTGGATGCAAATTTACAATACGAAAAAGAAATTGATCCTAATTGTAAAGAACAAATAGGGAATACAATAGAAGAAAATGTTACTCCAGAAGTTGCAAAAATAGTCAATGCAAAATATCAACGTTGTGTCGACCGTGGTGCAATTACAAAAGAAACAGTACAATTACCTATGCCACAAGGAGTAAAGGTATATGATTCATATTTGATACCAATCCGTAATGATTTAGGTAAGATATACCGTATTATGGGGATAACTAGGGATATTACCAGAGAAATTGAGGCAAAACACGAACTTGATGCCAGTCGTAATCGTTTGTTAAAAGCAGAGCTAGTTGCTTCAATAGGTCACCTTGAATATGATTACTCATCCGGGATTTACTATTGGTCGGAAGGAGCATATGAGATTTTTAAAGTGCCATCCAATTTGAGAAAACCGAGTATAAATGATTTTCATGAACTGATACATCCTGAGGATAGAGAGATTGTAAACAATGCAATTAAAACAGCCGTTAAAGATCTCAGTATATTCGAACAATTGTACAGAATTATTGATTTTCAAGGAAATGAAAAGGTAATTCATGCCACAGGGCAAGTACAAATTGATTCAAATGGAAAACAAGGTAACTTTTTTGGTATTATACAGGATATTACTCTACTCTACAATATGAATACTAAATTATATGTTGAAGAAGAAAAATACAGAATACTAGCAGAGAATTCACCTGTTGGTATTTATTTGAGTATTGATGGTATACCAAATTATGCAAATGATACATTCTTGAAGATGATTGAAACTGATTCATTTGATTCGCTATTGAAAATGGATCTTATGCAGTTAGTTGCTCAAGAAGATAAAGATAAAATTAATCATTTATTAGATAAAATTAAGACTGGCGAAATAAAGTCATCCCATTTTAAATTAACATTGGATAATAATCAATCCATTCCTAAATATTTTGAAATATTTGCAACCTCATTTACAGTGAATCAATTAAAGTATTTGCAATTTATTGTGGTAGATATTACTGATGATTTTGAGAATGAAAAAATTCGCCAACAACTAACAGCAAGTGCACTTCATATAGAAAAAGCGAAGAGGTTTACTAATGAAATAGAGACCACACTTAATGCAATTATCGCAAAAAATAACAAAATAAATTTAATTGATTTTAAGCCAATTTTTGATGTAATCAAAATCTATTCACAATCAGATAAAGAATGGGAACAAATTAGCATATTGACAGAAAGTGTACATCCTCAATTTGTTAGTCGATTAAAGAGTATTTGTCCATCTCTTTCTGCTTACGATATAAAACATTGTGCTTGTATTCGATTAAATTTTGAAACTAAAGAAATTGCTCGCTTTTTCAATGTAAAACCTGAATCAATTCAAACAGCTAGAAGGCGACTTAAAAAGAAACTGAATCTTTCAGTATCTATTGATTTGCGTGAGTATATTCTTAAGATTTAACAAAAATACTAATACAAAACACTTTATTGTTTACAATTTAAATATTTAACGCAGAATTAAGCAAAATGAACTAATGCACCGATTTTACTTATAAGTATTTCAATGATTACTTCTTTTCATTGAGTAATATTTTATATGCTATGTCTTTATATTCAAGTTCAATGTGGCCTATCATAAAATTTCCCACATAAAGAATGGCTGGTGATTTTGAATAATTTTCAGTAGAACATCACTATTTATAAGCGGTATGAAACAACGTTTTATCGAATTCCTATAAAATCATTGATTATATGAGATAAATCCAAAATTTTATGTCGAACTTAGGTTATTAAGTAATTCAATAATTGTCATTTCTTCCAAGGCTTTGTATTGAGTAATGTGCATTAATTTACAGCAAGCATTGGAAAGCTTACATAATAAGGCCATATATTTACTTCTTTACGGCATAAATTTCTTTTAACAAATAACTTCTAGTATCTCTTTCTTAAGTTGTTAAAAAATGTGATGTACAAGATTTGTAGTACCTCATTACTTTATTATCTAACCATATTGATTGTACTTTCGCCAAATTAATATAACTATTCAAACGCATGCAGAAGCTAACAATACCATTATGGTAGCATTGCGATTTGAAATTACATTTTGATGTATTATAAAGCGACAACATTAGACAAACAATATAGTATGAAACAATTAAAAGTATCCACAAAATTATTGATTGGTTTTTCTGTAACTACCGTAATTATACTAATTATGGGAATTAGAGAATTTCAGGTTTTGAATCAATTGGATTTTTCGAGCGACAATGTGCAACAAAGCTATACTTTGGCTGATGATATCATGGAAGCCAAGTATTATATGCGGAGTAATATGCAATTAGTAATGGAAATAATTGCAGCTAAAGATACAGCTGAGTTAAAAAAAATGTATACAGAATATTCAATAAGTCAAAAGCAGTTCATAGAAAATATACATTCTTTAAAGAAAGATTTATCAGACAGTGTGTGGAACCTCCAATATTCATTATTAAGAAACGAAATAATAAAGGGTTGTGATAAAATTGAAGGTGATTATTCTGAAAAAATTGTACCTGCTATAGACAGTGTTTATACTATAACATATGAAATTTTTGAAAATCAGAATCTTACATTAAAGACCGTTGATAGTAGCTTGGATGATCATATTGATAAGGCAGGTAATGATGTGATACAAAAATTATTTTCTCTGGAGGAAAAGATATCAATAATAAATAGTGATAGTGTCTCTTTTTCGCATAAAATTCAGAGGGAAAGTAATGTTGAAGTAATTATACTTATACTCATGGCTCTTATTTTAACAGTTTTTATTGCCATTATTATTACACGGAGTATCCTAAAACATTTAGGAGGAGAGCCCGCCGAAGTTGCAGATATAGCCAATAAAATAGCGAACGGAGACCTTGCATCTATAGAGTTTAATCAGGATAAGGATTATATAGGTGTAATGAAGGATATTAAATATATGTCGGAAAAATTAAAAAACATAGTGGGGTCAATAATAAATGCGGCAAATAATATTGCAGTTGCCGGAGTTCAAATTAGTTCTTCTACACAGCAAATGTCACAAGGAGCAAACGAACAAGCTGCCTCAACTGAGGAAATATCATCAACCATAGAACAAATTGCAGCAGGTACCCAACAAAATACAACCAATGCCATAGAAGCCAATAATATTACTGCAATGGCTTCAGAAAATATAAGTCAGAGTAATATGTCGGTTAAAAATACTACTCAGTCCATGAATGATATTACTGGTAAAATTGCCATCATTGGGGACATTGCCCGACAAACAAATATATTGGCTCTTAATGCAGCTGTCGAAGCTGCCCGTGCTGGTGAGCATGGACGTGGATTTGCTGTTGTGGCAACTGAAGTTCGAAAGCTAGCCGAGAGAAGTCGTGAGGCTGCAGATGAAATAAACACACTCTCTGCTCATGGAGTAGATATTGCTACCTCTGCAGCAACGCAATTTGAAGAGATTGTTCCTGAGATCAAAGAAACAGCTAAATTAATACAAGAAATAACTGCAGCTAGTAAAGAACAAGGTACAGGTATTGATCAGATCAGTTCTTCCATACAGATACTTAACACAGTAACGCAACAAAATGCAGCATCTTCAGAAGAGATCGCTTCAAGTACCGAAGAATTAGCTAATCAGGCTGATGAGCTCAAACAAATTATCAGTTTTTTTAAAATGCAAAAGGATAATGTAGTTGATAAAGTTGGTGTGACTATAAATCCGGAGGTGAGTAACAAAACTCATTTATTTGTAAAAGCTACAGAAGGAAAAAATGATTATCTGAAAAACAAATCAGTTATTGACACAGAATATATAAACTACTCATAGTTTCAGTATGCATTATGGTGTAACTCACAATTATTGTATAATAAATTGTTAACTCAACATTTAAATTAAAAACGATATTTCAAAAAATCGATGAAATCAACCTGAATATATTTGTAATAACCTGAGTTCGATTAAAATTTTTAGCATTTACCTCATTAAATATTTATTTAAAAGGTATTCGATAGAACAATGTTTCAGATTGACATAAAAAGCTGATATACAAGGCAAATTTTGCAGGACTAGCTCGCTAGCTCGAT
>JBNKGY010000172.1:0-9085 GCA_050290065.1 Marinilabiliaceae bacterium | reverse complement strand
TATGATGCTGATATTCTATTAGTTAAGAATCGAACTCAGGTAAAAAATAATTATCTTGCAAACCATATGGGAAATAGAGTGAACAAATATCTTTTCAGTCCGGAAGAACAATGGGTACTGCAATCCATCACCGGTAAAAAGGATTCTGATGATTTGAGCATGAACATAGAACACATGCATGCATTTACTTTAAAAAACGGACTGGCCCCCTATCTATTTAACCAATACAAAAACAAAAAAGCAACGCTACCGGAACAAATCATCGCTAAACTCAAAAAAGATTATCTAACTTCTTTGATGCGAAGCACCCGGTTGCTGGCCATCTGGCAGGAAATCAAAACCCTGTTTGAGGAAAACGGACTGGCTCCAATTCCTTTAAAAGGCATTGTATTAGCCTCGCAAGTATATCCCGATCCACCCCTTCGCCCCATGAGTGATTTAGATATACTCTTTATGGATCATCAGGCACAAAAAGCCTTTGAATTACTCATTGCCCATGGAGGTATTTGTAATTACGAAGAAGCCGAACATGATAAAAAGACAGGTCACCAATTACCCGGAATCACCTATAAAGGAATCATGATTGAGATACATCGCAGTCTTTTTGACACAGATCTTCAATACATTATTCCCAATACCTATTTAAAAAAGAACCTCATCTCCAGCAATGATATTACCACCTTTACACCGGAAATAAACTTTATTTACTTCTCACTGCATGCCTTTCATACTATGCGCAGAGGAGGTATACGATTAAGCTGGTTTTTAGACTTAATCTTACTATCCCAAAAACAACATATCAACACTGAATTATTTATACAGATTGTAACAGAGCTTAAACTTATTGAACCTATCCAACAAATCATAGCCAAAGCTGAGTATCTCTTC
This sequence comes from Marinilabiliaceae bacterium, assembly GCA_050290065.1. Lineage (GTDB taxonomy): Bacteria > Bacteroidota > Bacteroidia > Bacteroidales > Marinilabiliaceae > Saccharicrinis. The sequence goes on along the minus strand of JBNKGY010000172.1, from coordinate 8,197 downwards.
AATACAACCTTTTCCTTCCTTCCGGAAAGCTTTCGTAAGCCATTAACACAAAAAGAAAAAAATGAATTTATTCAGCTTATACATTCCAGTGATCAACAAGACACCAATTATAGTTATGCCATTGCCATAGAACGACTAAAAAACACCAAAGGCCTGTCCGGTAAAATCACCTTTTTAAAAAGCATCCTCACAAAAGACACGAACAATATTTTTGAAATATTAAAAAGAATCCTGTATTTATCATTCAAACTAGGCAATCACTTCATCCACAGAATAAAATAAAACATCAGCTTTAATTAAACTTCTTAGAAAAAATGATGGATCGGTTCTAATTCCCTTGATGGTAATATAGAACAGGTCCTGAGTCCTGTTTTTAATAATTTATATGCAAAGCTGATGCCTCTCTAATACCGAAAAACCAGGAATGGTTCTCTATAACCATGCTGCAAATCAGAACCGTTCCTTAATTCAAACTACCAACTATCCAACTGACTACTGCTGACTGTCCACTGCTGACTATTAACCGCCTACTGTCCATACCATTTCCATAACAGCTTTGGTCGTTTTCGGTAATTATTCGGATTCTAATCGGTATTTCATCGGGTACTATTACCGAACCCTATCCGAACAAAACCCGAACAGCACCCGAACAAACCCGAACCTTACCCGAAGCTTTCCCGAAGCAGGGTCAGAAAAAACCCGAAAAAGACCTTTTTGCGAATAATTTTTAGTGATTTTGGCCATTTTCGGAATAATTTTCTCCGTTTTTGGACTTTTTTGGAATAATTAGGGGATTTTAACCCTTTTTACGAGTCAGCTTTCCTCCTTCCTTTTTCCTTCACTATTGATTTACTGCACTTTACAGCAACAAAAAGTCACGGTAAAATTACCGCTATTTTTTTTAAGCAATCCTTGATATACTTTAGTATTAAACAATTAGCAATTAGAAGTTAGCAATCAAATATTAACAGCTAACAACCAATAGCTATCAGTTAAAAACATTGGCCAATACATTTATTTAACCCGGCAGGTATTTGCGGACTGATCAACCCCAATACCAGCCACAAAAAACAAACAATGAATGAAATTAGAAATTTTTTATTCGGCTCAATGGGTACTCTAGGAGTCATGGAAATGGCAGATACACAATTATTATCTCCGGAAGGTGCAGATCCAAAGGATATGCTCATTAGATCAGTGATCACCCTCATAGCAGGCGTCCTCACCACTTTAGTTTCAAGGTGGCTTAAAAAACAAAAAGCCAATAACACCAATGAAACCAATGCCCTTGAAGAGAAGGGCCCTAAAGTGAAAAACATTTTTAAAATTAAAAACCGTAAAAACAAATAGTCATGGGAAAATATGGAAATGGAATCCTTGGAGGATTCAACGGAAAAGTAGGTAACGTGGTTGGAGCAACCTGGAAAGGTATCACCTACATGAAAGCCATACAAAATACTGGCAATAAAAAAGCCACTGAAAAACAGATTGTACAACGAGCTAAGTTTGGATTTGCAGCCCAATTTTTGCAACCCTTATATCCGATCATTCAAATTGGATTTAAGACGCTGGGTATAAAACAATCTGCACAAAATGCCGCGATAGCACATTTATTAAATTATGCCATCACAGGTGAATACCCGGCATTTGCTGTTGATTATGAAAATCTGTACTTGGCGAAAGGATCAATAAAAGTAGCTGATTCAGCATCCATTGTAGTTGAAGATGATCACATCACCTTTAACTGGAACGATACTGACAAGGCCATGAAATTGCTTGGAGAAGAACAAGCTCTGTTAGTAGGAATAAGTAATGGTTACTATCCATCCTACTCAATAGATGAATACACCAGGGAAAACCGCACCGGAGCCCTCTCCTTCCCCAATGCGCCATCTGGTAGCCTTGTACACTGTTACCTTGCCTTTGCCGAAACAGAGAATCTAAAAAGAGCCAGTAACAGCATTTACTTAGGCACTGTAAGTATTCCTTAATACGAAAAAAGGAGTCTTACCCACAGGCGAGGCTCCTTTATTTTCAATAATTAGACCAGACAATACCACCGTAAACCATTAAAAAAATCATCATGGGAAAGATAATTCATTCAATTTTTTTATTCTCCGGAAAAGTAGGAGATAAAATAGCTGTAATCAGAAATGGAAAACAACATTTCAGGCAATTACCAAAACCTACACAAAATAAGCCCACAAAGAAACAGGTAGAACAACGTGCAAAGTTTGGTTTTGCAACCAAGTTCATTCATTCCTTATTACCTATAATACGCCTTGGGTATTACGTGAAACACCCTAAAAAATCACCTCATAATTCAGCGATGTCACATTTTCTAAACTTTACAATTTCAGGTGAGTATCCATCTTATGGAGTTAACTTTGAAAAATTACAACTTGCCAAAGGATCTGTAAGTTTATGCTCCTTTACAGATGTAAAAATAATAAATAACCATATTAAATTTAACTGGGATGATTCTGATAGAAAAACACTTATGAATAGTTACGATAGCGTATACGGTAATCATCAGATCATTCTGATTGGTATAACAGAACACTTGCATACCATATATTCAATCAATGATTATGTACGCAGTAACAAAACCGGAAAACTACCACTTACTCAAATTACTTCAGGTACTAAAATTCATTGTTACCTGTTCTTTATTGAAAAAACCCATTCTCAACTGCCTTCAGACAGCCTTTACCTTGGATCTGTAACCAAGTCATAAAACCATTTTAATCCAAATCATTGATTGCTACTTACTAAATCTTCAAATCCCGAGCAACCCGGAACGGTTCTCTATCTGCAAGCTGTAAATCAGAACCGTTCCCTAAACCCCACCATACACATCTCCTTCATACTATAATTTTCAAAATGAACAACTAAAACATTACCTGAAATAGTATAACTCACACCCAAGTTAAAATCTCAATACACATTGAGAACAGGCTCTCCTCCTTAATAAGGAGGAGTACGGTGAGGTACGAACCGGGTGGTGGTTTAATAAAATTAATACTTATCAATTTTAAAGTAATAATCCCCATAAACCGAAAACCCGGAACGGTTCTCTATAAACAAGCTGCAATTCAGAACCGTTCCCTAACCCCCATCATGCACCTCTCCTTCATATTATAATTTTCAGGATATACAACTAAAACATTACCTGAGCTAATACAACTCCCACCCGAGTTAAAATCTGAATACATATTGAGAACAGGCTCTCCTCCTTAATAAGGAGGAGTACGGTGAGGTACGAACCGGGAGGTGGTTTAATACACTTCTATTTTTTATCAATTTCCCATCGAAAGCAAAACTTCTCCTAAAAAAACTTTAAGCCCTTGCGGCTCGAGCAAATTGGAATAATTACCAATGATATTAGCACTCACACTCTCATAAAACATATAGATATAAAACCACCTCCCCTCTCATTCTTCGAGGTACTCCTCCTTGATAAGGAGGAGAATTGATTTACAGGATGGTAGATTTACAAATGATAGCAATAATACTCCTCCTATACCCAAAAACCCGGAACGGTTCTCTATAAAAAAGCTGCAATTCAGAACCGTTCCCTAAACAACATCATGTAAATCTCCTTCATATTATAATTTTAAGAATGAACAACTAAAACATCACCTGAAATAGTACAACTCCACCTAATTTAAAATCTTAATACATATTAAGATTAGGCTCTCCTCCTTAATAAGGAGGAGTACGGTGAGGTACGAACCGGGAGGTGGTTTAAGTAGTTCTATTTTTTTTAACAACTTCACATCGAAAGCAAAACTTCTGCCCCCAAAAACAACTTCTTAGCCTTTACTTTCTTTGTCTACCAAACAAAGAAAGATAACAAAGAAAGTTCACCACGGCTGAAGATCACTGAAAAACCTTTACCCACAAACCCAACCCGAACAAAGGCCGGATTTTTCAGCGCTCCACACCACCCGTGGACAAGCCTGCGCACAAGGCGAAATTTCCGGTAAATGGTAATATTCCCTTTCAGGAATCTATTTTATCATCCTAATAAATTATTGCTGAATAACTACCCACTACCGATAACTCTCTCCGCCTTCATTAAAAAGCGTTAATAAAGTCAATTCATGAAGCGTTAAGAAAGAAAAGCTGTTTGAGCGCAGCGAGTTTCTTTTCTTTTAGCGGAGTGAAAGGACTTTTAGCTTTTTAATGGCAGCGGCGGCTTTTTTTGTTTCGTTTTTGCAGCTGTAGGCAAAAATGAAAAGCCCTTGCGGCTTGAGCAATTAGAATAATCACCAATGACATAGGTATTCACATAAAAATGTAAAGGCTTAAAACCACCTCCCCTCTCATTCTTCGAGGTACTCCTCCTATGTAAGGAGGAGAATTGATTTACAGGATGGTAGATTTACAAATGATAGCAATAATACTCCTCATATACCGAAAACCCGGAACGGTTCCTCTACCTTCACGTTAATAACAATCAACAAATGTTATATACTGTTAATATACTTTGAATAATCCGTTCAAATATTTAAATTACATATACATAATAACTAACCAAACACACTACATTATGCTAGCCACAATTCATATTATAGCCGATTCCATTTTAATCAGAAAATCTTTAAAATGGAGAAACTGCACATCTGCAGATAAAATGCCCCTGGAGTGTAAATCACTCTATAACAGACTAGATCAATTTTTAAATGATTCACTATCCGACATTATTCACAAGAAACGTAAAATTAAAAACACCTATCATTATCTGTTCAATTTAATAAGCGTAAAAGAATCAATGGATATACATCCTTGTAGTATCCCATGTAATCTGAATAAACAAGAACTACAAATATTTTTACAGGATATGGATTTCTACCTCATGCTATCCGGGATACTGATAAAAGCACGTAACCTGTACAAAGGATTTATCGAGGAAGCTAATTTCCCATCATGCATACGCATACTACCCGTATTTAATAGCAATCCCAAAAAGATCAAACAAGTTTATAATATGCTAAAACCCAGTCAATGGAAGTTACTAGTTGAAAATTACTATTTACAAAACAGGTATTTAAAAACATTGTTTCATACTGAGAAATTATGTGAGTCAATGTCTGTAGAACCATTTTTATTACGTCCATTAAATGCGCTGAATGAAGCATTTCGCACATTACCCACCAACGCAGACAATGAACATATACTGATACATAATCTCAATGATATTAATAAACTACTCATTCGCATAAAAGATAACCATAGTGAACAAGATGTTTGGATTGAATATCGACAGGTCATCACCGAACCCCTGGTGCTTGGAATTGGATACAAAGATCTGTGTGAGTTATATATTCAGCAACTTCAGCTGCAAAACAATTTAACCGCTAACACCATAAATTCAGAAATTGTTTTTATAAAAAACCAACTATCCAGAGCCCATCACCTTATTGAGGATAATATTGTTAAATCGAATAATGGTATAAACCTTTTAAATCATTTACAATTAAAAGTCAACAAATTAACAATATTAAACCCGACTTCTCAGTTTCTTGAATGGAATCATAATCCGAAGGATTTTGTTAAGAAGCTACACCGGGTAATCTCAAGTGGATACATCACCCTAAAGGGGAATAGTGATATACAACCAATACTGGAAGTGATCTCTCGCTTTGTGAGAGTAAAAAAACAAAATCACACCGGTAACCTGTCGTATGCCACACTACTGACCTATTTCAAAAAGGCCAATACAGGAGAACTATAGAATACTAAACAACAATCAGTTGACATTTTACATTCACATATAAATATTGAAAACATACTAAACCGGAACGGTTCTCTATTGGCAAGCTGTAAATCAGAACCGTTCCCTAAACCCCACTATGCAAATCTTCTTCATACAATAATTTTCAGGAAAAACAACTAAAACATTAACTGAAATAGTATAACCCACACCCAAGTTAAAACCTTAATACATATTGAGATTAGGCTCTCCTCCTTAATAAGGAGGAGTACGGTGAGGTACGAACCGGGAGGTGGTTTTAAACACTTCTAATTGTTCTATCAATCACACATAGAAAGCAAAACTTCTCCTAAACAAAAGGACCTTTAAGCCATTGCGGCTTGAGCAAATTGAGATAATTACGAATGATATAAGCACTATCACTCTCATAAAAAAAAGGAATAAAAACCACCTCCCCTCTCATTCTTCGAGGTACTACTCCTTGATAAGGAGGAGAATCGATTTACAGGATGGTATTTTTAAACCTGATTCAACTAATACAGCTAATACTCCCCATATACCGAAAAACCAGGAACGGTTCTCTATAAACATACTGCAAATCAGAACCGTTCCCTACCCCAACCACACACATATGTCCCAACAAAAAAAAAGAGGATAAACTCCTGCTCACCGACTTCCAACTGTTAACAGCTAACTAAAACCTAACCTTTAATTACCAACTACTAAAATCCAATAAACTATTTCTCCAATCTTTTCATTACTTTTAGTAACTCAAAAAAAATAGAAGAATAATTATGAAACGCATATTAGTAACCGGTGGAGCCGGATTTATTGGTTCACACCTATGTGAGCGACTATTAAAAGAAGGAAATGAAGTAATTTGTTTAGACAATTACTTTACGGGAAGTAAAACCAATATTGTTCACTTGCTCAACAATCCTTACTTTGAACTCGTTCGCCACGACGTTACTAATCCCTTTATGATTGAGGTAGATGAAATATACAACCTGGCTTGTCCTGCCTCCCCAGTCCATTATCAGTACAATCCCATCAAAACCATTAAAACATCGGTGATGGGAGCTATCAATATGCTGGGATTAGCCAAAAGAGTAAAAGCAAAAATACTACAAGCTTCCACCAGTGAAGTATATGGTGATCCTATTGTACACCCTCAAGTAGAAAGTTATTGGGGAAATGTGAACCCTATAGGACAACGCTCCTGTTACGACGAAGGAAAAAGGTGTGCAGAAACCCTGTTTATGGATTACCATGTCCAGAATAATGTAGATATCAAGATTATCAGGATATTTAACACCTACGGTCCTAATATGAACCCCAATGATGGTCGTGTGGTATCCAATTTTATTGTTCAGGCCTTAAAAGGAGAAGACATTACCATTTTTGGCGACGGAACACAAACCCGAAGCTTCCAGTATGTAGATGATTTAGTGGAAGGTATGATACGAATGATGAATAGTAGAGATGGTTTTTGGGGACCAGTAAACATTGGTAACCCAAGAGAATTCACCATGTTAAGACTAGCGGAATTGGTAATTGAAAAAACCGGATCAAAATCCAAAATCATTCACCTACCCTTACCACAAGACGACCCAACACAACGTCAACCCAATATTGAATTAGCCCAAAAAGAACTCGACGGCTGGGAACCAACTATAAAACTAGAACAAGGATTAGACAAAACCATCTCATATTTCAGAAGGATCTTAAAAGAATCCGGAGAATTATAAGTATGAAGAAACTCCGGAACGGTTCTCTATCAGCAAGCTGTAAATCAGAACCGTTCCTTTAGCTTCATCATGCCCATCTGATTCATATAATAATTTTCAGGATGAAGAACTAAAACATTACCTGAACTAGTACAACTCCCACCCGAGTATAACTCTTAATACCTATTGAGAATAGGCTCTCCGCCTTAAAAAGGAGGAGTACGGTGAGGTACGAACCGGGAGGTGGTTTTAAAATTTCTATTCCTTATTTTTATCATAAAATTCTTTAATTTCTTCAAGAATTACTTCTGGATGTTCAAATACCATTGAGTTTTCATATCGTAAAATATTTATTCCTTTAGATTTTATATAATTCTCTCTTTTTGTATCATATGCCTCAGTGTATATATGGCACTCTCCATCTAATTCAATACCAAGTTTAATTTCTGAGCAATAAAAATCTAGAATATAATGTCCAACAGAATGTTGCCTTCGGAATTTTAGGAGACTGATTTGTTTTCTTTTTAGGTATTTCCAAAGTTCAATCTCAGCAGGTGTTGAATGATTTCTTAAATGTTTCCTTTTTTTCTTTAGTTCAGGTCGGTTACTCTCCATTGTTAAATATTTTAAAATATACTAATTTACAAAAAAGGCTTAAAACCACCTCCCCTCTCATTCTTCGAGGTACTCCTCCTTTGTAAGGAGGAGAATTGATTTACAGGATGGTAGATTTACAAATGATAGCAAGAAT
>JBNKGY010000171.1:0-9188 GCA_050290065.1 Marinilabiliaceae bacterium | reverse complement strand
TCGCAAACATTCCTTGAAACTCAATATTTATAAGCGATTTGAGCCATTAATTTTATATCGAACTCAGGTTAATAAATCCTGACCATGCAGATTATTGATAGGTATTACGGATTTCATTTTGATGAATCTGCGATAAAACAATAGTGTCCGATAATCTTAAAACTAAACAGACAATCTTCAATTACTTGCCCGTTTCCTATATTGTGAACAATCAGGAATCTTTTATTATCTGCTGATCTCTTTTGGATAACAATGCCAATATGAGTTATATTCCCTCCCAGATCCCAGCATACAATATCCCCTGGGTTGTAATCATTAGCGTGGGTTGAAATGGGTAACTTTGTTCCAAATCGCGAAAAATAGGTCATTAAATTCGGAACTCTTCGATGGTCGATATTCGTATCCGGTTTTTTAAGGCCCCACTTCTTAGGATATAGGTTAAAATAAGCCTTCATATCTTCATGCACTTCTTTTTGCAAATCAATACCAAGTTTTCGATAAGCGCGAATAATTACATCCGTGCAAACACCTTTATCCGAAGGGATATCTCCATTCGGATAATCAATACTGAAGTACGATGGATCGTAGGTAACATTTTGATGGGTTAAGGATATGGCTGCATCAGATAATCTTTGACTAAACTGGGCCAATGCAGATATACCTCCTGTTAAAAAGATAAGAAAAATTAGATATAGATGTTTCCTCATTGCAGATGTCATTTTTATAAGCGTGGAAGATAGTAAAAAGGTATGTGAAAAGTATGGGGTCAATAACGCTATATGGTTGAAAAAGAAAAAATGAAGTATTGTTAATCTGTATTTTGTAATTATGTTATTGAAATAAGATTATGAAAATTATAACCAGTTTATGTGTTTGAAAATATTGTAATAATAATTCAACCAACAGAATTGAAATATTAATCTAAATCTATTTGTTAGTTTTGTTTAACTGAATAAAAAGTTATGAGACAAATTTTATTTTTTACTATATTATTATTGAGCACTTCTTCCTATGGTCAATTACAACAAGAAAATGTTGACATTCTTTCAGAACTACTTTTAGAAAAGATTAATGATTTAAGACAGGAACAGGAGCTTTTACCTTTAACTTTAGATACTTCGCTTATATTGGCAGCTGATTTCCATGCGACATTCATGACCCGAGTAAATAGATTAACGCATAAGCAACCTGTTCGTAAGTACAGAACACCATTTGATAGGGTGGCAAAGTATTCTGATGAGTTTAAATGGGTTGGTGAAAATATTCTTTTTGTTGAGCATAAAAGAAAAAGAATTAAGGATGATGAGTTGAAAGAAATTGCTTTACAAATGTTTTTATCATGGAAAAACTCACCTGGCCATTATAGAAATATGGTCAATACTAAATATGAATTAACTGGTTTTGCATTTCGAAGAAATAAAAATGGGAAAATATATGCTGCTAATGTCTTCGGTACAAAGGGTGTTAAAATAAGAGGACAAATTTCGAAAAATGCTTTTGGAATTAGAAAGGGAGGAGATGAGTGTAGGGAGTTCATGCAGCATAAGGCTAACTTATTAACTAATGTTGGCAATTCAATTCAGATATATGGAAATCATGTATGGTTATATTATCACGATAGACAACTAATAGAAGATTTATTGAGCAATCCCAAAGATGGATTTGCAGTTGATATTGTTAGTAGAGACCAGTTTAGTTGCGAATCAGAAAATCAGTTGGATATTTCAGAAATATACGATGGAGTATTATTAAAACCAGTATATGAAGAAGAGTTATTTAGAGAGAATCAAGCTCAAAGTGATTTTAGAGTGATTTCTGAAATTGGAGATATTCCTGCAAGTATTGTCGATAAAGATATTAGAGCGAATTTGATCTACATAAAAAATGAGAAACAATGTTCATATAACATACCGGGCACAATTCCAAGCAGTAGATACAGTTTGGTTGATGTTGAACCTCGTATATTTAATCCAGGGAACTATCCATTGTACTATAGAGGTATAGTCCATAGTGAAACACACTATTTTAATTTTGAACGTGGAGCTACGTTGCCGGATAAATTTATTCCAGTAAATAAGGATAAAGGAGAGATTATGTATGTTTACATCAATAGTTATAGTTCAGTAGAAGGAGATTCTGTTTCAAATGATCATTTACAAACAAAGCGTGCGGATTATATTAAGGACATGCTAAAAAAGAACTTAGGAAAACAATTGTCACAAGCTATTCTGGAGGTTCAAAAAGAAGAAAATTGGGAATTGTGTAAGTTTCAACTTGAAATGTTGGGTTTAAACAAAATGAAAAAAAGCAGTCATGATGCAATAAAGAATTTTATTGCAAATGATACAATTCATAACTGGGATTCTTTACTTTATATTCAGCGTAGATCTTTTGCAATTATTGAGTACGAAGATGTATTGAATACTAAGGATAGTATGTATTATTCATATAATCTTTATACAGCTATCAAAAAGAAAGAATGGAATATAGCAAATAAATCTATGGTGATGATAAAGCAAATGAAAGAATGGGGTGGAATATTGTTTGAGCCTACTATTTTTGAGCAGATTATGATACAGCCCCAACTGGTTCAGAATGCTTCCGCTTTGTTGTTAAATAGCTATTATATGGATACTGAAAAGTGTATTCGCTTTATAAGAAAATGGATTGATAATAGTTTGATTAATGACGACGCTAAATTTAACCTATGTATTTTGTATAGCAATCTGGTTTCTGATTTATTGCAGGATTGGGATGTTAATTCAAAGGTATTTGCTAAATTAATAACACCCGAAGTAATAAAAAAAACGATTGAAGAATATACTGGAGATGAACATTACGGAAAGCTAATTTTGAATTATCATCTCACAGCCATAAGTTATTATGGTCAGATTAATGATAACGATGGTATAAGGAACTCTTTTGACTTTATCTCAAATTATTTTAAAAGTAGAGTGCTGGATATTGAGGATGAGATTTCACTTTGTTTGTTTTATAATAGTTGGAGCAGGTATGATCTTACCATTAACAACCTTTTTAAAAGGATGAATCGAAAAGATTTTAATGAAAATGCCACTTTTATTTTAGCTCAAACATGTATGGCTTACGATCAATTAAATGATGATGAGAAGTTAATGGTTATGAAGAAAGCCTTTGAATTTAATAAAGATAGATGGTGCGAATGGATTAAGCAAGAATTTCAGAACCAGAGGCATCTGTATGTGAAGGAGATCTACTGCAAGGAATGTTTAATGCATGAGGAAGGTTTTGGAGATGATGTAGGAGAAATAATCCAATAGTCATTCGAATATAGATCATCTCCATTTTAATAATCAACCTAAAACATCCACTCAAGATTCATAATACGCATTGAAATTTATTCGAATATTAATCGGAAAAATTTAAAAATAGCATATTAAATGAACAATTATGCTTAAACGTGGTCTATTTACCATCCATATAATATTAATAAAAGTTATAAACAAACTAAGAAAATACTTGCCTTAATACTTAATACCTGATTAACCGCTTTTATTACCATGTCAAAATACTTGGATCAAGCTTTTATTATATGGGATTATGTATTGATTATTAAGGTGTTAATTAAATTTTAATTAGATGAATAATGAACAGGTATCTTTTTCGGAATATTTAAGTTCGTTTAAAGAAACACTAAAGAGTGTATTTTATCAGCGTGATAATATTGAAGAGTTTATTCAGAAGAGAGGATTTCCAGCGTTGGTATTAAGAGATATAATGGCTAAGAATCCATTATCTGTAGGAATTCCCAAAGAGTATGGAGGAAGAGGGGTTGTTATGAAAGAGTGTTTAGGAATGATGGATGCTGCCTCGTATGAATCATTGCCTTTGTCATTAACATTCGGAATTAATATTGCATTGTTTTTGGAGCCGGTAGGTAAGTATGCCAGTGAAGAGGCTAAGAAAAGTGTTTTTAACCGGTTCATGACCAAACAGAATATGGGTGGCCTGATGATTACTGAACCGGATTATGGTAGTGATGCTTTGAGTATGCAAACCTCATGTGTTAAAAATGATTCCAATTACCACATTCAAGGAACAAAGCATTGGCAGGGATTAACGGGTTTAGCCGATTATTGGTTGATAACTTCACGTAGTAAGCTTGATAATGGTAAATTAGCCAGGGATATTGATTTTTTTATTTGTGATGTTCAGCAGCCTAATCAACATATTCAGGTTGAGGAATACTATAATAACTTAGGTCTTTATCCAATTCCATATGGTAAAAATAAGGTTGATGTAATTATACCTGAAGCTTATAAATTAAAGTCTGAATCTACAGGTTTAAACCTAATGATGGATTTACTGCACCGAAGTAGATTTCAGTTTCCGGGAATGGGAATGGGTTTTATCAGAAGAATGCTTGATGATGCTCTTCATCATTGTAAAACTCGAATAGTTGGGGGTAAGCCATTGTTGAGCCTGGATCAGGTACAACATCAGATTTCTAAAATTCAAAGTGCTTTTACGGTTTGTTCGGCCATGTGCTCCAGAAGTGCATCGTATGCAGGTGTTGAAAATAATCTGGCATCAGATGCTGTGGAAGCTAATAGTATGAAAGCTTATATAACTGACCTGATGCAGGAATCAGCTCAAACTTTAACGCAGCTTAAGGGGGCGAATGGCTATAAAGCAGAGAGTGTTGGTTCGCGAGGGATCATTGATTCTCGACCATTCCAAATTTTTGAAGGTTCCAATGATATGCTTTATACCCAAATTTCAGAATTGGTAACTAAATTAATGGTTCGTCAAAAAGTATCGAATCTGGCTAGTTTCCTTGCTGATTATAAACTGACCAATAAGGTTTCAGAACAATTTAAAAACTTATTAAGTTTTGTTGTTGAACCCAAAAATAATCAACGTAAAAGCGTTGATCTTGGTAAAATAATTAGTCGTGTGGTATCGGCTAATATGGTATTTGATTTGGGAGTTAAGGGCTTTCGACAGGATTTAGTAAATAACTGTATTGAGAATTTAAAACATGAGGTTTCTATGCTGGTGAGCTCCTATAAGTTTAAAACCGCAGTTAGTCCGGTTGATGAGTACCAGGAGTCAGCTTCATGGTTATCTATATCATAAAGCAATTACTTACAGTTACAAAGAACATTGTATGAGTTGAATATCCGTATCGGATATTATAGAAAAAGTCTGTTGTTTACTGTGTATTTTGCCACCCCAGCAATTTACACAGTAAAATAACAGACTTTTTCGGTTGGTGAAGATAGTATTATAGTTATGAAAAGATAACTACCTTCTTGCGTAACCTTTTTCTTCATTGCCAAAGGTTACTTTTATGTCAATCTGAATTCTAAAATTTTAATCGAATTCAGGTTAATATAGTTTTGGTATAAAATTCTTAATTTATGTCGAACTCAGGTTATAAACTCATTATCAACTCTCTTAGCTCATCGTTGTTGACGCCATCTTTTTTCTCAGAGGCCAGTTTTTTTACCATGGGTAACAGCTCTTTGCCTTGCTCGGCAGAAATGTTTATTCCCATGCCGGTTAGTGCATCAAGCACAGATGATACTCCGGAATGTTTTCCAATAACAAACCTTGAGCTTTTACCCACTTCATCAGGATGAAAGGCATGATAACTCATGGGGTTATTAAGTAATGAACGACAATGTATTCCTGATTCGTGACTGGTTATTAATTCGCCGGTTATGGGTTTAGTCTGACTTACAGTACGGTTTGAGGCTTTCTCAACAAACTTGCAAATTCGTGTTATGTCTTTGAGATGGATACCAAGGTTCTGGTTTAAAGAAAATTTCGCTGCCGCAGCAACTTCCTCTAATGGTGCGTTTCCTGCTCTTTCTCCTAGTCCGTTTATGGTTACATCAATACTGTTGCAACCAGCTTGTAATGCAGCAATACTATTGGCTGTTGCCATTCCTAAATCATTGTGAGCATGAAACTCCAGGTCTATTTCCGAGAATATATCTTTGCAGTTTGAAACCATCTCCTGTACAGAAAAAGGATTCATAATTCCAACAGTATCTGCTAATCTTACCCTTTTTACCCCAAAGTGCGATGCTTTGGCAATGTATTCTTGTAAAAAATATGGATTTGCTCTGGAAGCATCTTGTGCTCCAATACCAACATAATCAAAATGGTTGTTGGCCAAGCCAATCATGGTTTTCATTTGTGTAAGTACCCATCTGTGATCTTTACCGATGGCTGCTAATTGAATATCGCTTACAGGAAATGAGATGCTTATTCTTCTTACGCCTGAACGTTTGGCAGCCATTATATCTGAAACAGTTGCCCTTGCCCAGCATAAGGTATCAAAACTAAAGCCCTGGTTAATGATAGTTTTGATGTCTTTTTCTTCCTGTGATGAGATGGCAGGTGTACCTATTTCAGCTTCCTTAATGCCTATCTCTTCAAGCATTTGAGCAATAAAAATTTTTTCATCAAGTGAAAAAACTACTCCTGCAGCTTGTTCTCCATCACGTAAGGTTGTGTCTATTAGGTATTGTTTCATACATCTGTTTTTTGTAAAACCTAAATATTCAGTGTAATATGTTATCACTTTTATGTGAGATCTGTTAAATTACCCCGACAATTCAGGCTTTAAGTGTTCAACTAGCAATAAGTTTAAAACTTAAATATCAAGAGTAATGACTGCCTTATTTTTGGCCCCTCCAGGAAAAAAAAAGTTGAAAAAGATAAAAGACTGTTAGACATTGCATAACTAGTCTGACAACATTTAGTAAATCTAACAGTCTATTATCTAAAGTGTAAATGTTCGGAATTAATCAGTTATTAAATACTCTTCAACAGCTTCGCCTTCTTCAAGAGCATCTAAAATTTCATCAATTTTTTCCTCAGTTATTTCTCCGTACCAAAGATTGTTTGGATGGATAACCATAATTGGTCCCTGGCTACATACATTTAAACATGCAGTACTTGTTACAGCAGCATCAATACCTCTGTCGTTACATTCTTCCATGATGTATGGAATAAAATCGCCAGCACCTGTTTTGTTACAGAATCCTTTTGCGTCTCCAGCTACTCTGTATGAGTTACATACTAGAATGTGATATTCAGGCTTCTTCATCTTATGTGTAATTTAATAGGTTAATTAATTGTTTATCTGTTGTTTGTTTTTTTGTAATTCTGATAATGTGGGGACTGATTTATCATCCACATCCTGTTCCTGTACCGGAGCAACCCGAACCACATTTAAAGCTTTCTGCTTTAGTAACAGTTCTTAGTTCTGTTCCTTTGTAAACCGAATCCATACCCTGATCAATTAATCCGGACATTTCAATAACCTGCAATCCGGATTTACCAAGAATTTTAGATGGTTTTGGCCCAACGCCTCCAACTAATATCGCTCTACAATCACTTAATATATCTCCCAGTTCTTCCCATCGCTTGTCTCCGTTACCCTTTGGAGGAGTAACGCGTTGGTTCACTAGTTTATATCCATTCGGAGTTTCTTTGAATATGTATAATCTGTCTGCTTCACCAAGATGCTGATTTACCAAAATTCCTTCGTTACTGGCTACTGCTACATAGGGGCGAGCATCCATATCTCCTTTGTCGATTCGTACTTTAGCAGCTTCTGAAAGTAACTCCATGGCTTCTGTACTGTCTTTTCCAAGTAAACCTGCGGCATCAGCTCTACATCTGCTACAATGGGTCATAGGGGGTAAAAATGCACCTATCTCTTTTCTAATTTCTTTCATATGAGATGAAGATGGTTCTGTAAGGTCAGAGAATGGTGTGCCTTCAACTGGAATCAATGGAATTGTATTCATCAAGTCAACTCCCATTTTAGATAAACCTTCAGCCAAATCACCAAGTTGATGATCATTTACTCCTGGTATAACAATGGAGTTAGCTTTTACTGTGATACCTGCAGCTTTTAATTTATCAATGGCTTCCAATTGCTTTTCCAGTAACAATTCAGCTCCTGCTAATCCAAAATATCCTTTCTTTTCAAAGCGAACCCAACGGTACACTTTTTCAAGAATTTCTGCGTCTAATGAGTTGATGGTTATGGTTACATGACTCACTTTTAACTCTGCCAACTCCTCAACATAAGGTGCAATATTCAATCCGTTTGATGAAACACAAAGAATCATATCCGGAAAATTTGAACGTACCTGACGTAGTGTTTCCATCGTTTCCTCAGGATTGGCAAATGGATCTCCGGGACCTGCAATACCAACTACTGATAATTGAGGCATCTTTTCGCGCAGCGATTTTAAATATACAATCGACTGCTCCGGGGATAATATATTCGATGTAACTCCTGGTCGACTCTCATTAACGCAGTCGAATTTCCGGTTACAATAGTTACAGCTAATATTACATTTGGGTGCTACTGGTAAATGCACTCTGGCATACTGTCCTTTTGCTTCTTTATTAAAGCAGGGGTGTTTTTTAAAGTCGATCATATGCTTGCTTTTTAGTATCAAGTATCAAGACTCAAGATGATTTACATCTTTTTAAGGAGTAGTTGATATTGCTTGATGATTATTTTTTTGTATCAGGTATTCAGTATCAGAAAGATTCACAGCTTGCCAATGGTCTTGTGTCTTGATACTTACTACTTGATACTTCTCTATATATATTTGTATCCTACTTCAGAGTTCTCTTGCTTATACTCCATCATAGCATTTCCTATTTTGTCGAAAAGCTCCTGTGCGCTTTGTAGGTTATGTGTTTGAGCCTTGAACCTCCCATCCTGTCGTGAATAGGAAAGCCAACTCTAATGATTGGGATTTTCAGTTCGCGAGCGATATAATACCCTTTGCTGTTTCCAAAAAGAAAATCAGGTTTCATATCAATACACAGCTCATTAATTTTTTCGTAATCCAAATCTCCCATTACCTGAATGGATTTTCCATGGGTTGGTGCACATTTCTCAATTTCTTCCATTAACGATCCGCTATTTCCACCTGAAGCAGCAAGAATAACTTCAACGCCAATCTCATCCAGAAATCCAGTCATGGCTATTACCAGATCCTCTTCGCCATAAACCACTGCTTTCTTTCCAAAAACATATTTATGACCATCTACATAGGCATCGACTAATCTGCCTCTTTGTTTCTTGAACCTTTCGGGGGTAGGCTTTCCACTTAGCGTTTCCAATACTTCAAAAAGTGCGTCGGTAGCTTTAATGCCTATTGGCA
>JBNKGY010000170.1:240-9197 GCA_050290065.1 Marinilabiliaceae bacterium | reverse complement strand
GCCACCACCACATTTTCAGTTTCTCTATTAAAGCCCTTTCCTATTATTTTTGGAATTGGATTCATTTTATCTACTATAATATTAGTATTAATAGGAGGAATTAGCGAGCGTTACAGAGGAATTTCTTACGGTGCTATTCTCATTGGCATTTATGCTATGTTAGGGTATGATATAAATTTTGATTGGTATTTACAACCTGTTGTTTTTTGTATTGGAGCTTTGTCGTACGGCTTAATTTCCTTATTCCTGTTATACAGAAAACCTGAACGATTAATTGAAGAACAGTTGGCCAGGGGGTTTATTGCATTATCTGCATACCTTAAGGGAAAATCAAAATTATTTACCATTTCAGACGATAAAGCTACCGATAAAAATAACAGGTTGGCCATTTTAAATGTACAAATGGTATCTGCTCTTGAAAAATGTAAAGAAGTGTTAAATATTTATAGCCAGGAAGTAAAAGACCACCAAATATTAAAACCTTACCTACAGCGCTTTATGCTACTTCAGAGTTTGCATGAACGTGCTGCTTCAAGTCATGAGAGATACGAAGTTTTAAATAAAAAGGATGAGTACAAGGAGCTATTGGAAGGTTTTGCCGAGCTATTAAATCAATTATCATCTGCCACCAAACTGGTTGCTGAAAAAATGTTAACTGGCCAAAGGTATAACCACCCGGTTTCTATAGGTTGGATCGTTAGTGCCCTGGATTTTGAAATAGAAAAACTGCCTCAACACGACAGACAATTACTTGAACTTTTATTACACAATTTATCACGTTCGCACTTATCATTAAGCAAGCTTAATTCGCCTGAAGAAAGCACGTCAATACCTCGTTTGGGTCAGGATAAGAGATCTACCTGGGAACGAATAAAAGATCAACTTCACTGGTCGCATCCCCGCTTACGATATGCCATACGCTTAAGTACCTGTTTTTTAATTGGCTACTCCATTATTTCTTATTTTGAAATGGAAAAAGGTGAATGGATAATGCTGACCTCTCTATTTGTTAGTCAACCAACCTATAGCGAAACCAGAAGGCGGCTGTTTCAGCGTATTTTGGGTACAATTACAGGTGTACTGGTCGGGATTTTATTGCTGCATCTTTTACCTACTTTATACGGACAAATTCTACTTATATTATCCAGTTCATTTTTATTCTTTTATTTTTTGCGCACCCGCTATTCCAATGCTGTAATTTTTATTACAATCTATGTATTAGCGGCAAACAGCATAACACATCAATCAGGAATTGAAGTACTTGTACCCAGACTTTATGATACTATTTCGGGTGCCCTACTGGCTTTCATCGCCATTCGTTTTTTATGGCCAAACTGGCAATACAAACAATTAAACAGACTTCTTTCTGATTCATTAATAAATAATGGCAAATATTTGGGAGAGATATGGAATGAATATGTTAACAAAAAAGAAGGTGAAGGTGAAGATGATTATGAATACCGATTAGCCAGAAGATTAGCCCATAAATCTGACAATGCATTAACCTTATCATGGCAGAGTATGCAGGTAGAGCCCAAATCGAGAAAGAAACTTATGGAACAGGCCTTTACTTTGACTTACCTGAACCATGCATTGATATCTCACTTATCTGCATTTGGTGCACAGAGAGAAGAATTCTCTGTTAGTCCTGTTGAATACCAGAATGTAATTGATAAAATTTTAATATCATTAACCGAGGCTTCAAACAGGCTAAACAATAAAAATTCAGAACCTGTAAAATCAATTCTTAAACCTATACTAATAGAGCTTAAAGAGTTAATTGACAATCAGTCGGACAAACAAAAGAAACAGCAGTTAAGATTATTGTACAACATTGCAGGTGTTAGTAATAAACTGTTGAGAGAATCAGATATTCTCTCATCTAAAATGTTAAAAAACTAACTTGAAGGATGACTGAAGTTAATGCATCAGGTATATCAACAGGAAAAAAATCAATCTAAAGTATTTTCAATTTGAGCCAATAGTTGAGCAACTTTACCCATATCTGCTTGTCTGTTAATTGAAAAGCTTCCTGATTCAATTTCAACCAGGTTGTATAATTCCATAGCTTTTAAATAGCATTTTTTAGCTTTTTCGGCATCCTTTTCCTGTAAATGAATATCTCCACCTCTACTAATTAACTGAGCAATTACTTCGAGACCTTCATAACTTTCACCAAATTCATTTTCAAACAGGGCTCTTAGTATGGCGGTATCTTTTTCTAAAACCTGATCCTCATCTAAATTAAAAATACGTTTTAATCCTCCTTCATAAAGAAATTGAGCTTGCGTGGTTTCTCCGTTTTTAAGAAGACCTAAAAGCACAGCAATCATTTTACCAATTTCTTCAATCATTCTTAAAATATAGTCTTTTCTTATCATGGTAATTCTGTTTAACCTGAAATACAAATATAGTTAGTGTCAGCAAGAAAACTCCATTTTTTTTGTTACTCTTGCTCTCAAGATGATCATTTACGGTAGTAAACTCACATTTTTTCGAGCTTCGAAAGCCTCAAAAATGAAGCTTTCTTATATGCCACTTGAGTTTTCGTGCAAGTACTAGTTACTTTATGTAAGAAAAGTCCAATAATTTTGTCACTCTTGTTCTTCACACAGTCACCTACAAAAGTAAACTACTGATTTTCATAACTATGAAGACCTCATTCTTGAACTTTCCATATCAAAGACTGAGTTTTTTTGCTTGCAATAGTTTGCTGATTGAATATTTCGCATTGAATCACCTAATTCAATCCTAATTTTTCATTCATTAATCTATAAACAATAACAATTGATTTATCTTTGGAAAAATAATAAAAGAAACATAGTATGATAATTGATAGTCTGGATAATGTAAAACATTATCGTCATCTTAACGAAAGAATTAAGAAAGGGTTAGAATTTATTGAAGAAATAGATTTTAATACTATTGAACCTGGCAAATACAATGTTGATGGTGATACCGTATTTGCAATTGTATCTGAATACAATACCAAAAAACCTGAGGTAGCTAAACCTGAGGCACATGAAAGGTATTTGGATATTCAATTTATGGTTCGTGGAGAAGAGTTTATGGGTTATGCTCCTTTAGAAGACCAGGACATTGATACACCTTATGATGCGGATAAGGATTTGGTTTTTTATAAATGCCCTGTGAGCCATGTAAAAGTCAGTGAAGGAATGTTTGCTATATTTTACCCAACAGATATTCATGCTCCCGGCATACTTATTGATTCATCAAAACCAGTTAAAAAAGTAGTTATTAAAGTATTGATGTAAAAAAATCCCCCGACTGAATCCTATCAATCGGGGGAATATATTTTATTTTACTCTTCAATTAAGAAGGCCAAATTAATTCTTCATTTTCATCATCCCACAAAGGACCAAACTGAATTTCAGAAACAATCCCATCTTCAAACCAAAAGTTAACACTTGACTCCTGAAATGTTATCACTTCATTATCTGGACTATCAGGTGAGGATACATCTTCACGATCGTATTCTCCCAGATTCAGAGCATCTACTTTTTCAAGTAGTTCCTCATCAGTAAGTCCTACCAATTTAATCCCATCAATACATGCATCTGCATCACTAACAGCGATAGAACTTAAACGCCAATTATCTAATTCATCAAAAGAAACAGATAACTCAATGCTATCATAATGAAAAGCTTCTGTGTTATCATCTGTTTCCTCGCTACTTGAATATTGGTCGACCTCATCAGGTTCACCTAAAACTTTTTTAACTTCTGAACGGGTCATCCCAAAACGGATGTCTTCAAATCCCTTTCCAATTAAAATGTCTTTCATGCGTTTATTTTTTGTTTATTGTGTCGCATTGAACTTGCAAGTCCAAAATTCAATTCCCATAGAGCTAACTCTTAGGAATAAAATAGGATCATCTTGCTTGTTTTACTTCTGTATTGTTAAGATAAAGACATAACAATCAATTACCTATACACAGAAATTTAATAATTCTATAACTAAAATTTGATGTGCAAGATAAGGCAATATATTATATATTTCTAAACAAATTAATTATAAAATAAATGTTCAAAAGATTTTATAAGTTTGAAAAACGAAAATGAGTACTTCTTTGGGTAAGAATTTCAATAAACAACAGCAAATCAGAACCAACCTAACACACTACATTACAATATATTACACACCACACCCTACAATTCACGAAGAGCTCTTTTAAAATCATCAGCTGAACTAATAATCTGAATACCTTCAGGAATAATGTCAGCATGGTTTTTAACTTGTAAGCCAGTTACCATAAAGGGAGTATCTGGAAAATCTTTTTTATATTTTAATAATAGTTGTTTAATATCCTGCTTTTCCGGAGCAGAAATAAATGAGGTAAAGAAAGCATCTGCCTTCTGAATTTCATTTATTGTTTTTAAATCATTATGGGGTACTGATATTCCCAAATATATGACTCCAAAACCTTCTTTACGGGCTAACAAACTAAAAAACAGTAATCCTATTTCATGAAGCTCTCCCTCACTAAGGAAAAAGGTAATCTGCTTTTCCGACTTTTGTGTAGCCATTTCATTATCAATGGCTACAATAATCTTTTGTCGAATCAGGTTGCTAATAAAATGTTCCTGAGCGGGACTAATTGTTCCTGCCTGCCACAATACGCCAATACGATCTAAAAAAGGGAATAAGATTTCTTCAACGGTAGTTTCAAATCCCCTTTTAATAATTGAATGAGTTAATACATTATTAAACTTAAGCTCGTTGAGTTCTAACATTGAAAACACAAGGCTTTCAATCTGCACATTTGTATTTTTGGTATCAATACATAAATCAAGAACCCTTTCCTTAAGTTGCTGGTTATCTAAAGCCGCAATCTTTGAAATTTTAAATCCATTTTGATTTAAAATAGAAATATTTAAAATTCTTTTTAAGTCTGAATCGTTATATTTCCGAATATTGGTTTCACTACGCATAGGTTCTATCACATTATACCTGCGTTCCCAAATTCGAATTGTATGAGCTTTTATGCCTGATATTTTCTCAAGATCTTTTATAGAATACTCTGCCATATTATTCATTTGACGTATTTGTCATCTAAATGCTATTCAATAATTAACATTTAAAACTTTTAACAAGCTGTTATTTATTTTGTTCATGAAATTAGTAATATAATTTGGCAAAACGTGTGTGAGGTTTTGTAATATTATGGTACAATTACTTTATCAATTGCATGCACAACTCCATTAGTTCCTTGAACATCTGCTATAATCACCTGTTTATCTCCATCAATCATAACACCATTTGTTATATCAATTGATAATGATTTATTGGCGTTATAAGTAGGCACAGTTCCATTTTGTAAATCAAATGATCTTACATTCCCATCCACAACATGAGCTAATAATATTGGTGTAAGTTGCTCTTTTGTTAAGTCACTTATCCCTGTTACTCCCAGACTTGAGAATAAAGCTTCAAATGCCAAATTAGTTGGTGCAAAAACAGTAAAAGCACCAGCACCTGATAAGGTTTCAACAAGTTCTGCTTTTACTACTGCTTCAACTAAAATTGAGAATGCCGAATTATTTATAGCTATATCAACTATATTATTGGGAAGTATTACCTTATCAATTACATGAATGATACCATTAGTGGCAACAATATCTGTCAGTACAACGTTTGCCTGATTATTTAAAATTACCTCGTTTGCATCAACAGAAATATTCAAGCTTAAATAATTATCCTGTCCCATACTCAAAGTATTCACATAACCACTGGTTACATCAGCCGCCGGAACAAAAGCATTAACAACATGATACAGTAAAATTGGTGTCAAATCATCTTTGGACAAATCATCTAAAGTAACACCTAAATCAGATAATAACGTTGTAAAAGCATCGTTTGTTGGAGCAAACACTGTAAAATTATTTTCATCATCATCCAGAGTTGATGCTAACTCAGCTTTTACAACAGCTGCTGTAAGACTCGATATTGCAGGATTAGCAATAGCATGATCGGTAATTGATGGTGGCAAAATAACTTCGTCAATTACATGAATAACACCATTATCAGCCATTACGTCTGCCTGAGTTACGGATGCTTTTCCGTTTAACATTAAATCTCCTTTAGAAAAATAAATGGAGTAATAATAACCATCTTGCTTTTCACTTATTGAAGAATAATACCCTGTTTCTAAATTCGACGAAGTATTTGTACCGGCCACAACATGATACAATAATATGATTTGTAATTCCTCCTTAGATATATCATCCAGGGAGGTTGCCCCCAAATCATTTAAAAGATTCTGAAAGGCTGAATTCGTGGGTGCAAATACTGTATATTTAGTGGTTCCATTCAATGCAGAAACCAATTCAGCTTTTGTTAAAGCATCAACTAAAATTGAAAATGAGGCATCCTTTAAGGCTATGTCAACAATAGTGTTTGTTTCTTCTTCGACCATTTTATCATCATCATCATCAGAACAAGATGTTAATGTTAATGTAAATGATAATAACATAAATGCTACAATCCATAAATATCTGACCGGACTGCTTGTCTTTAAAATTAATTCTTTCTTTTTCATGACTACGTGTTTTAATGTTGATTAATAATTGTTTTTTGAATCAACAACAAATTCCCGCGCGAAAGAAAATGCCATTGATTCTAATTCTTATTCAAATGAATTGGACTAAAAATTTCTTTCGTATCACAATTCATTTATTAAACAAGCAAGGTCTATTTTTGTTTATTCTTTTTTATTTTTTCTTAAACATTATTTTTTATGCATCAATCAACATTTCACTTTTTTTTGATTTTGAGTTTTAAGAAAGAAAGACTTTAAGTATTATAAAAACCTGATTATTTAAAGCAACACTTATAAATCGCTTTAGTAAGGTTTCAATTAATAATACATCATATTTAAATGCTATATAGTGTCAGCAAGAAAACTCCATTTTTTTCGTTACTCTTGCTCTGAAAAGGATCATTTACGGCAGTAAACTCACATTTTTAGAGCTTCGAAAGCCTCAAAAATGAAGCTTTCTTATCTGCCACTTGAGTTTTCGTGCAAGTAATAAAGTCCAACTACTGCGTTGTTGCTCAAAATCCAAATCCTCATATACCATAGTATACAGCGGTTTGATTTTTTTACACGCCTTGTATTTAAACTTTAAAGTCCAAACACCCCACTTTATGGACAGGCATTATATAAATATTAGAAGTCAAGTGATAAAAAAAATGTGAATAGCACAATTCGTTTAAAAGATTAACTTTGTGCTTCAATTAAGTACAAAGTAATATGATAAAGTCAATGACCGGCTTCGGCAAAGCTACTTGCGAGCTTCCTGGCAAAAAAATTAGTATTGAAATAAAATCTCTAAACAGCAAGCAGTTAGACATTAACATGCGACTACCTAATTTATACAGAGAGAAGGATTTATTGCTAAGAAACGAAGTTTCAAGCAAGTTGGGACGTGGGAAAGTTGATATAGGTTTTTATATCGATTATTTGGGTAATGAGAAAAATGCTACGATAAATCAAAATGTAATTGAATCATATTACAATCAGATATATCCTATTGCTGATAAACTTGGCTTATCAGAAAACAGTGATATATTAAGAGCTATTATGCCTTTACCTGACACTATTAAAATAGAGCAAGCCGAGCTTGATGAAGAAGAATGGAATATTATTGAAACCACTTTTAAAAATGCTTTGGATAGTATTAATTCATTCAGACAACAAGAAGGGATTGTTTTACAACAAGATATTATCTCTAGAATTGAAAATATCAGGAATCTTGCTGCAGAAGTTGAGCCATATGAGAAAGAAAGGATAGAAAAAGTAAGAGAACGTATTCTTGATCAACTTAATGAAATTAAGGGAAAAATTAAAGTTGATGAAAACAGGTTGGAACAGGAAATGATATATTACCTTGAGAAACTGGATATTACTGAAGAAAAAGTTCGATTAGCAAACCACTTGGATTATTTTATTGAAACGATTTCTAAGGAAGATATGGTTGGAAAAAAACTAGGATTTATTACTCAGGAGATTGGAAGAGAAATTAATACAATGGGCTCAAAAGCAAACCACTCTGAAGTTCAGAAAAGAGTAATACAAATGAAAGATGAACTCGAAAAAATAAAAGAGCAGAATTTGAATATTCTTTAGGCATCATCATTAAATAAGTGGCTGCAAATTCAAACCTAATATCCAACTAGTTAACACCAATACGCCAAAATAAAATAACCAGCGAAACAAATGCCAAATAAGGGTAAACTTATTATATTCTCTGCTCCTTCAGGTTCAGGTAAAACTACAATTGTAAAAAATCTTTTAACAAAAGATTTTAACATGGAATTTTCTATTTCTGCGACTACCCGAAATCCTCGTGGGGAAGAAAAACATGGTATTGATTATTATTTTTTATCTCCTGAAGAATTCAGAAAAAAAATTGCCGAAAATGAGTTATTAGAATGGGAAGAGGTATACACTGATAAATATTATGGTACTTTAAAAAGCGAAGTGGACAGAATTACTTCAAAAGGCAATAATATCATTTTTGATGTAGATGTAATTGGAGGTTTAAATATTAAAAAAATGTATGGTAAAAATGCCATATCCATTTTTATCAAACCCCCTTCTATTGAAGAATTAAAGAAAAGATTAAAAGGAAGAGGAACTGACTCCATTGAAATTATTCAACAAAGATTAAATAAGGCCGAAGAGGAGATGAGTTATGCTAAAGGATTTGATTTCATTGTTGTAAATGATGATTTACAACATGCCATTGCTGAAACAGAACAATTACTATCTCAATTTTTATATGGGTGATAAATTAAAACATATAGGTTTATTTTTTGGCTCCTTTAATCCTGTGCATGTTGGCCATTTAGCACTGGCCAATTATATAGTAGAAAACAGCGAATTAAATGAAATATGGTTTATTGTAAGTCCTCAGAATCCTTTTAAACAAACA
>JBNKGY010000170.1:0-230 GCA_050290065.1 Marinilabiliaceae bacterium | reverse complement strand
AACAGAAGATCTTATCGATTCTGCCCACAGAGTTAATATGTTAAAACTCTCCATCCGGGATTATTCTTCCTTTAGGGTAAGCAATATTGAACTAGACTTGCCTACCCCATCTTATACTTACAAAACTTTAATCAAATTAAAAGAAATACATCCAGATGTCCACTTTACACTGATAATGGGTTCTGATAACTTAATAAAGATGCATCTCTGGAGAAAAATTGATGACATAC
>JBNKGY010000169.1:0-9203 GCA_050290065.1 Marinilabiliaceae bacterium | reverse complement strand
TTATAAATATTATTTCCCTTGATAGTCACCCTTAATGATGTTGTTAGAATTCACCATTAAGATATTGATTATCAAGGGTTTAAATAAATAAATCATTTACTTATTTTGCTGATATTCAGTATTTTACAGCATACTTTAACGGACTATTGTTGAATAAAGCATTCACTTATGTGGATAGCCACAAAAAACAGGAGAATAATTACTAATTAGAATAAATTAATATCTTTGTGTATTAAAATAATTGCATTAAAGCTCTGTTATTGTTGTTATTAACCCTAAATAGCAAGATAGAGAATGGATTAATTTTTATTGATTAAAAGAATATATGTATGTGGTCAATAATCAGGATTAATCAGTAATTATGCCTTTGGGGCTAATTTGTATATAAAATTTATTACAAAAAATGGTCATGCTCAAGCAATTTACTCTAAAAATAAAGCCAGATGATTAATAATAACATAAAATATATTTAAATATGAATCGATTCTTCCCTTGGTTTATTTTGCTGTTTTTTCCCACTATTTTTATTCGTTGCCAATATAATAATGAGGAAGCAATGTATGGTAAAAATGAAAATTGTGATACTGGCAATGTAACCTATTCTCAAACTATTAAGCCATTATTGACCAACAATTGTTATAGTTGCCATTCAGCTAACAATGCCAACTCCTTTGGGGAAGGAATAAACCTAGAATCCTTTATCGAATTAGTATCTGTAGCTAACAGTAGTAGACTGATAGGGGCGTTAGAACATTTACCTGGGTACGATGCTATGCCTTCGGGAGGTACTAAACTAGATGATTGCGCCATTGAAAAAATAAAGGTTTGGATAAATAGTGGAGCTTTAAATAACTAAATTTATTTTCAGGCGACTTGTTTGTGACAAAAGCAAATATTCGCATTACATTATTTTTTGTCTAAAACAGGTTTCTGTTGCGTCAAATTAGGGTTTTAAATATCAAAGTCTTAAAATTTTTAAATAGATAAATTGAGTTATGAGCAATGCTCACTCTTATGTTAAGATAACTAAGCTGGCAAGTTGTTCTTAAAGATTGGAATGAACTAACTGATCATTATAAAATTATAAATAGATAAAACTGGCATGGATAGGGCAAATAATTAGACTCACTAGAGTGTTATTGTACTGATTGTTAGTGTTATAAAAACTTTTATCCGCATGAAAAAATTATTTCTTTATATGATGCTTTTGGTCCCTGTTACATCAGAGGCACAAGATTTAGACAAATTATTAGATCTTGAGACAGCAATTGAAAAAACATATGAAAGTGCTGCGTTTAAAGCTACTCGTATTATTTGCGGACATTCCGTGGAACAAATGAAAGCGAAACACCTTGATTTTAGAATTTCTCATCGATTTGGGCAGTTAAATGGAGGGGCTTACGAATATTTTGGTTTGGATCAAGCTACCATGCATATGAGTTTAGAATACGGTTTAAAAGATTGGCTAATGGTTGGTGCTGGGCGAAGTAGCCTGCTAAAAACTTATGATAGTTTTATTAAATTGAAAATCTTGCGCCAATCTGCAGGTTCAAACAGCAGCCCTATCTTTTTGTCCTATATGGGTTCCTCCGAAATAACTTCCATGAAATGGTCAAATCCGGATAGAGATAATAAATTCTCCTCTCGAATTACATACATACACCAAGTACTAATTGCCCGAAAATTCAATGAAAATTTGAGTTTGCAATTATCGCCAACAATTGTGCACAAAAACTTAACACCCACAGCTAATGACAAAAACGACTTGTTTGCTTTGGGAACCAGTGGGCGATATAAAATTTCAAAACGAGTGGCTATTAATGCCGAATATTTTTACGCTTTTCGCTCCGATAATACTTTCAATGATCATCCAAATTCATTATCCTTTGGTGTTGATATTGAAACTGGGGGACATGTTTTTCAAATTATGGTAACTAACTCACTTGCCATGCGTGAAGGTGGATTTATTTGGGGAGAGAACAACCATAACTGGGGTGATGGAGGAATTCATTTAGGATTTAACATTTCAAGAGTTTTCTCTTTTGTCAGATAAAAATTTATTCATTATAATCAAATCAATTATGAAAAACCAAGCGTTATTATTGTTTACAATCTTCTTAAATATGGGATTGTTTGCACAGGATATTTATTATACCAAAACAGGAACTATCATTTTTGATGGTAAAACGCCTTTTGAAACAATTTATGCTGAAAGTAATCAGGTTACCTCTTTTTTAAATACAGCTGATGGAGAACTCAATTTTGCTGCTTTGATAAAATCCTTCCAGTTTAAAAATGAACTTATGGGGGAACATTTTAATGAAAATTATATTGAATCATCGATATATCCCAAAGCCATATTTAAAGGAAAAATTGTTAACTGGACAAAAATTGATCTTTCTAAAAACGAAGCGCAAAATGTCAACGTAGAAGGTAAACTTACCATACACGGTGTAACCAAAGATATTAAGTTGGAAGCCACCTTACATCCTCAAAAAGGGAATATTGTAGGAATCTGCAGCTTCGGTGTAAACCCAGAAGAATATGGTATAAGAATCCCACGTATAGTTAGAGATAAAATTGCAAAAGTAATTAATGTTTCTATCAATGGTTCTTATGAACCCTTCAAACAGTAGCTATGAAAGCTTTCTATAAATTTATTTTTATATTGGTTGTGCTGTTTGATTTTGCAGGATCCCATGCTGTACAACAAGTAGGTTCTAATCCAATGCATACTTGCGCATTTATTAATTGCGGAACCTCATCAACTGAAATAGGTGACAATAAAGATTATACGGTTAATTTTGTTGAAGTTACAGATGGAGCTTTAACCTATAGCTATTCATTGCAGGGCAATTATTGCTTGTAACAGGATTGGATTTGATAATTTCAGATCGTAGTACTATCCTTCTGGAGTATCAACTTCTGCCAAAATGCTAGAAGAAGCATCCAGTAAGGTATATCCTACCGTATTCAGAGGTATCGTAAGTGTTGAATTTGCAGATACACCTAAAGCTGTTAAAGTTTTATAGCTTAGCAGGTAGTGTTGTGAAACAAATAAAAATCAATCAGTAAAAGAACTTTTTTCAATTGAAGATGCTGGTGTTTATTTAATTAAAGTTGAAAGTGTGTTAGAACTTGTAAAAGTGATTATAGCTCAATAGCTAAAAAATATTATTTTATTGTTTTCAGGCTGTCTCTAATGAGATGGCCTTTTGTACTTTATGGCGTCTATTTTAATAATATTTAATGCTTAAATTTGGTTATCTATTAATTTCCTATCTTTTATTACTCTTTCACATTTTCAAAATTTCGACGATTTTATTGCACTTTTTCTGCACTTTTTCAAAATTTAGAATATAATACATAATGGTTGCATTTTATTGAAAACCTTGAATTTACTAGAATTAATAGTTAAAATTCATAAATATTCTAACAATCCAAAGGAAGGAAAATCCACACTTATATATCTAAATTTTATTGCTCCAAAAGATTACATTTTATGTTGAAATAATGCAATAATCGTTAATAATTGTTAACTACCTTGTTTGCTCTAATTTGCGAAGTCTTTCATTTAAAGCAATCTCCATATAGACTTTGCTTACAATTTATTAAATGACCTAAAACAATATTTTATGAAAAGAAGAACTTTACTTTTATTATCAATGATGATAGCCTATTTTGGAATGGCGACCTCATTATTGGCACAAACTGATGTTACGGATACATATTTGATGAATGCAAGCTTCGATGATTCTCCAAATTATGATGCTGCAGCAACAGGTGATCTTGCTCCGGCAAATGATGGATCTGCAAACTTAGATGTTACAAGCTGGACTAAAGCAGTTAATGAATATTCTACTTCTGCAACTTTTGCATATGGAACGGCCGCAACAATGGATGGAATAGCTGTTCCTGCAACAGATGCTGATGGTATGTCTGCTGGTGCTGCATTAGGTATAGCTGCTTCCTGGAGTGCTAACATTAGATACTCACAATATGTTACATTACCTGCTGGAACCTACACTTTAAGTTATAAAGGTTTTAATGCTAATGCAGGTGGTTCTGTAGGTAATTCACTGGCAGGATGGGTGCCTGATGCAGGAGATGCTGTATTGTCAACTATTTCTGGTGGATTTACATATAACACATGGGTTACTGATCAAATTACTTTTGCGGTGACTCATGAAACTTCAGGGAAAATTCAATTGGGTATGTTAGCTGGAGCGCATAGTGGCTTGACAGACAAAGCACATATGTTTTTTGACCACGTACAACTTATGTATGATCCGGTAGTTACTTCAGACGCTACTATATCTGATATTACGCTTGATGCTGGTACTATAATACCAGGATTTGATTGGGCCACAACTAATTATATTGTAACTGTCCCAACAGGGGTATCTACTATAAATGTAACTCCAACCTTAAATGATGCAAGTGCATCGTTTAGTGGAGGTGGTGTTGTTGATGTTTCTGCTAGTGAAACTGTTGAAACAATAACTGTTACGGCGCAGGATGGAGTAACAACCCAGGATTACACTATAACATTTATTGCGGATTGTTATACTCCTTTATTTACCGACCGAAACAACCTGGTTCCTGATCCATTATGTAATGATAGGAATGCCTATGGAGGATGGGGATTTGCTTCTACTACTACAGATGCAGCTCTGGTTTATTGTGGAACAAGTAGTATTGCCTTTGCCGGAGTTACAAATTCTTGGGATCAAGGTTTTGCACTTGACATAAATAATTTTCAGTACGAAGCAGGTAAAACCTATAGGGTTAGATGTATGTATAAGACTACTGATGGAACAATGGCACTAAATGCATTCAACCAATATGTTGTAGTTTTGCCTGAATCGAATAATGTGTGGGGTGAATTTGATACTTATTTTACGGCCACTGCAACAACAACAGGTTGGTTGTCAATTAATAATGCTGATGGTGGTGCAACAGGTAAAGTTGCCTATCTGGATAACTATGAAATTTATGAGGTAGATAACGATGTAAATTTATCTTCTTTATCGACAAGTTTAGGAACGCTTAATCCTTCATTTGATGCTGGTGTTACAACTTACGAATTAATTGTTGATCCTGCTACAATATCAGTAACATTAACAGGTGTAGCTAACAGTGCTACTTCTGTTGTTAGTGGAGACGGTGAAATTACTTTAACAGCTGGAAGTGCAACCGCAGAAGTTACTGTTACAGCAGAAAGCGGAAATGTACAAACATATACGGTAAATATTTCAAGTGTTTCATCAGATGCCACGTTATCAGATCTTTCCTTAAGTGCAGGAATTTTAAGTCCGGTATTTGATGGTTCAACAACCAGTTATAAAGCATATGTATCATCAGGTTCTACATCAGTTGATATTACTGCTACAACAAACTTTGGGGCAGCTAGTGTAACATCTGGGGATGGAACGGTTTCTTTTTCTATTGGAGATACTAAAGATGTGGTTGTAACAGCAGAAGATGGAACAACAACAGAAACTTATAGTATTACATTTGTTGAAAATGGAACATTGGTTAATGCAGGATTTAATGAATCATGTAACTATTTATTTGATGCAGGCGCAGACAATTTGGGAACTTCAACTGATGGAACCACTGTTTTATCTGTTACAGGATGGACACCTAGTTATTCGGGCTGGTCAGCTGGCGGAACTTTTGAATATACTACAGCTGTTACTTTAAATGGAAATGCTGTTCCATCAGCAGATATAGATGGTTTTTCAGGTACAGGACAAGGTGGATTAGGAGTTTGTACTGCTTGGACCGGAAGTGTTTATTATTCACAGGAGATTGCACTTGAACCAGGAACTTATAATCTGACTTATGATGTAAATAATTTTGGACCGGTTGTTGCAGGAACAAGCCTGGCTGGTTGGGTACCAAACGGAGGTACAGCTGTAATGTCAACATTATCTGATATTGCTACAGGAGCATTGACAAGTGATGTGATAACTTTTACAGTGTCAGAAACTACATTAGGAACCATTCAAGTAGGAATTCAAGGTGCAAATGCTGGATCAGGATCAAATGGACGTTTTGTTTTTGATAATGTTCAAGTTACTATAGACACTTCTACAGATGTGGATAGATCAATAGAAAGTGCACTTGTAAAAGTTTATCCTACAGTTAGTACAGGTAACTTTACTGTTGAATTTGCTGATGAGGTTGGTGCAATAACTGTTTACAACATGGCTGGAAGTGTTGTGAAACAAATAGCAAATCCATCTTCTATCGAAGAAGTAAGTATAGATCAAGCAGGAATGTATATTATTAAAGCTGAAAGTGGATCGAAAGTGAAGTTAGTGAAAGTGATTAAAAAGTAATAGCACATAATTCCTTTTTTAGTATAACACGGGCTGCTCCATTAGGGGCAGCCTTTTGTTTTTTATGGCAGTGATACAACCAACTGATTTTTATTCTATTTTTGCCACGATGCTTAGATACGGAATATATATTGGATTAATACTCTTGTTTTTTGCCTGCAAATCCAAGCAGCAAATAGTAGAATCGGAGCCAGTGCAAGAACCCGAAAAAGAAAGTTGCAAATAAAACCAACAGTTACCATTTTTATCATCGTTACCCTAATATAATAAGAGGGTTAACGCCATTTAGGGCAAATGGGGTTTGGGTTTCGGATATTACGTACATATGGATAGAGGAAATTGAAAGTTTTGCTTACCTCTTTTTGATCACCGATCTCTATTCGAGAAAGGTGATGGGCTATCATTTAAGCGACAGTTTAAAAGCTGATGGTGCTGTAAAGGCTTTGTGCATGGCTATAAGAAATGCAGGAAGCACAAACCTGTCCGAATGCATTCATCATTTAGACAGGTACAAATGTTTTAAACAAATATGGCATTGCAATTAGTATGACTGAAAATAGTGATCCATTCGAAAACGCAGTTGCGGAGAGAATCAACAGAACAATAAAGGATGACTTTACACACGAGAGGCAAATGAGTTTCTGTAACCTACAAAAAGCTAAAACAAACATTAAAACCATCATCGATTTTTACAACAACCAACGCCCTCACAGCAGTGTTGAAATGCTCACCCCATCCCAAGCTTACAAAGGCTATGGAGAGCTGAGGCGGATGTGGAAAAACTATAGAAAAGAGAAATATATTAAAGAAAAAATGAATGTTGATTTACATGATGAAGGGGATTTTATTAGGCATAAAAGCTCTAAAGTATATGGAAATTAAAAAAAGGCCGCTATATTAGCAGCCCTTTCCAACATACTTCGTCGCATCAGGATATTCCTTGTGAGTTGACATCCCTATGTCAGAGCTCACTTCCGCTTCTCCTGAATGCTGCAAAGAAAAAGGGTTTTCAGTTATTAAAAAAATGAACTCTATTAGTTCACTGTTGATAACTTAAGAAAACGGTCAACCAGTTTTAGGATTATACAGCCTAAATTAAATGGAAGGGGATGGTAAGAGAGAATCATCATGTTATCCTTAACGGATTGCTCACATCCACTCATATTAATGCAAAAACTGTTGGTCACGTTGAAACCGGCCGTCCTTTAAACGATAACCCCTTTGTCTCAAAAAACGAGATGGGTGCACAATAAAAGGTTTCAATACCTATTCCCTAGAGATATGCTTAATTGGAAAATAGGGAAAGTTTACCTATAACCAATTGAACGCAGCCCTTGAACTAATCTATGAGTTAGAAAACCAATTCAGGGATATTGAGTTATTTCAGCATGGCGAATTGGATAAGGCAATGCCCTTTTGTGCCGGTTTGGGCATGGACAGGTTTAAGGAAAACTACCAGCTTTAATGAATTGAAAAAGCTGAAAGGGATTAATGAGCGGTTGATGTAAGTCGATACAGGCTATCCTTAATTTTCAACACCATTATTATTAGTGAAATGCTTTAATTCTTTATGCGTATACTTGATTTGTATATTAGAGATTGATGCGGTTAAGTTAGATATTCTGATTCTATACTATGAATAAAATAAATTTCATCTTTATCTTGTATGTAGTCCTTTATGTTTGCCCAAGCTTTTAATCCAATTTCAGAAATTCTTATCCAATTGGGATCAGTGAGTATTATTAAATCAAGTTTATTTTTATCTTCATACTTTGCTAATAATTCATGAAATTCTTTGATAATATTATATTCCTCCTCAGAGGTAAATCCTGTTTCCATTTCTTTCCAATAGTTTTCATCCAAACCCAAGTCAATGAAATACTGACACATTGCTTCATCAAAATCACCTTTAATATCAGTATAAGCTGACTCAATCCACAATTTCCGCTGAAAAGTTAGGTGACTTAATTCAAAAAGACAAAATAGCCAACGTCTTCTCCAGTTTTTTATAAAATCTTGTTTATCCATTAATTATCAAAATCTTAATAAGTTATTTCTTTTTTTCTTCCTTGAGTAATGAAGGAATCATTTCCTCCTACAATTAGAAGTTTGGAGCTTCATTGGTTGATAAACTATGGGTTTTTGATATGGTATGGTTTAAAAATAACAGCTTTATAAGAAAATGAAAGATGAAATGGTTGGGTGAAATCAATAAATGCCATAACAAACCTTTGTTTTCTATTAGCGAAATCTAATGGCACAAATGTATGAAAAATCCAGATATAATAACGATTCCACATTATTTTTTGTACAACAAAATATTAAAACCTGTTGTTATGTTTAAAAATTACATGCTTATAATTCTAATTGCTCCTGTTTTTATCAGGGCACGTTTTATAGTAAAAAGAAATGGGAACATCTCTGCGATGTGGGACTAAGATTTGAAGGCGAGGTTGTAAATGTGGAGATGAACAGGTTTGGGAAAATCGGAGAATATTCAGCTTAGAATATGGTGAGAAGTAATGTTATTTACCTTCTTATCGTGAAATTATAATAGGGATATTGTATCTTAATATGTTGAATTCTACTTTCCTTATAGTTTGCAAAATGAAAATAATGTTAATCTAATTTAAAATTGCAAAAGAATATCTATTGGTGAAAGTTGTTTAAAAACAACGGATTACATAAAAAAGAAGCTTTATAATATCAATAGTCCGTTAAAGCATGCTGTAAAATACTGAATATCAGCAAAATAAGTCAATGATTTATTTGTTTAAATCCTTGATAATCAATATCTTAATGGTGAATTCTAACAACATCATTAAGGGTGACTATCAAGGGAAATAATATTTATAA